>CAYZKY010000088.1:0-27064 GCA_964478815.1 uncultured Verrucomicrobiota bacterium | reverse complement strand
GTCGCCGGGAAGCTTACCATTCCTTATCCATTCCACTGAAAACGTCGAAGAACCTTATTTGTTCTACTAAAAGTCCCAAAAGTTTTCGGAGATCATGCAGCTGTTTCGGTGGGGAAATCAGCACTGCTTTGAGGTACAATTCAATCGCGTGACGATACAAAAACAGAATTGGGCTGGAATAAAACCATGGGACCCCTTTTTTTAGCGCGGCCTCTTGCAACAAGTTCGCCGCCATCGTGAACTGAAGGGCCATTCCAAATTCGTCTCTAATATGATCTGGCGATGCCTCGACCGTCACCAGAGTTTCTTCCGGGGGTTTCATTAAGAAATCCAAAGCCGTTTTATCGTTTAACTCTTTAAAGAGGGATGATTTGTTCATTGGGAAGGCGTGGCGAATTTCTATTGGGAGGATATCGCACTGTTCAGGAAGGGCAATACAGATTGAGCAGTTACCTTTTGCACAATTCCTTCCGCGAATCGGTGCGACCCCTCAGCGTTGCTGAGTGGAACTTCGTCCTTACCAAATTCCCATCTTCACCGACAACCCTCTGGCATCCTCGGCCTCCACTGGGCGCGCCAACTTGGCAAAAGCACTGTCCTCGCCGCCTGGGCGGTGGATTGTCTTCTGACCCGCCCCGGACGCCTCGCCACCGAAATCCGCATCAAAGACCTCGCCGCCAATCCCCGCACCGCCCGCGGTTTCAGCGGTGACCTCATCCTCGACGAATTCGCCTTTCACCATGATGACGCCGCCATCTGGGAAGCCGCCGAACCCATCCTCAGCAGCAACAAGGATTTCCTCTGCCGCATCGCCTCCACCGGCAACGGCCGTTACAACATGTTTTACCGCATGGCCACCGGCGGCCGCGTAGCCTTGAACCTCCTAAAGCACGAACCCAAAAAGCGAAGTCTTCCCGGCAAACAACTGGACGCCGGCTGGGCCAATGCTTGCCTCCTCAAAATCCTCGGAACCAAGACCCTCAAAATCTGGATGCGTTGACCCGGTCGCGGCGGAGTGGCCGGACTTGGCGGCAGGCAGGAGGCCTGTTGGGCTGGCAGGTGCTGGCGGCGGGCGGGACGGCTGTCGCTACCCGGGACAATTTGGCCACTGCTGGCGATCATACCCGATCGCCGCGGGGGTGCTCAGTATTCCGGGATGCGAGCGCGGGAATGGCGAAGTTTTTCGGCGCCGACGATGGCTTGAAGGCGTTCCAAGTCGTGCTTCATGGTGTCGCTGACGATGAGGTAATCGAAATTCTTCCATTGAGAGATTTCGTGGCGGGCGACGCCAAGCCTGCGATGGATGACGGCGGGAGGGTCCTGATTGCGGTGCAGGAGGCGCTGCTCGAGGACGTGGAGGCTGGGCGGGGCGAGGAAGATGGTGACGAGGGCGGCGCGCAATTCGTCGTCGTTTTCTGCGCGGGCGCGGATGGCGGCAGCCCCCTGGACGTCGACGTTGAGGACGACGTCCTGGCCGGCGCGGAGCTTGTCGAGCACTTCGGATTTGAGGGTGCCGTAGCTGTTGCCGTAGACGGTGGCGTGTTCGAGGAAATTGCCGGCCTGGACGCGGCGGAGGAAATCGGCGGGATCGAGGAAATAGTAGTCCACGCCATCCTTCCCGGCGGGGCGGGGGGGGGGGGGGGGTGCAGGTGACGGCGCGGACGGCGCCCGGGTTGGCTTTCAGCAGGTTCAGACCCAGCGTGGTCTTGCCCGCGCCGGAAGGGGCGGAGATGAGCAGGAGGAGGGAATCGCGCGGAGGGGTGGCCATGGGACTATTCGACATTCTGGACCTGCTCGCGGAATTTTTCGAGTTCGGCCTTGAGCAAAACGACCTCGCGGGCGATGCGGCTATCGCTGGCTTTGGAGCCGATGGTATTGACCTCGCGATTCATTTCCTGCGCGAGGAAGTCGAACGTGCGGCCGAGGGGTTCCGCGGATTGGGCGAGATGATCGAATTGCTCGAAGTGGCTCTGGAGGCGGGTGAGTTCCTCCGAGATATCCGACCGGTCGGCAAAATAGACGATCTCCTTGAGAAGCCGTTCGTCATCTTCGGCCGGGAGGGGCAGATCGGCCTTGGCGATGCGTTCGCGCAATTGGTCGCGGTAGCGCACGACCATTTCTGGGGCAGCCTTGGCGATGGTGGCGGAGCCGGCGCGCATGGTCTTGACCCGCGTTTTCAGATCGCGCGCGAGGGCCGCGCCTTCGCGCTCGCGCATCTTGACGAGCCCGGCTAGCGCCTGGTCGAGAGCTTTTTGCAAGCCGGGCCAGAAGGCTTCCACGTCGGCAATCACGCCATCGGCCTGGAGCACGCCGGGGGCGCGAACGAGCAGGTCGAGCGTGATCTCGCTGGGAATTTTCAGTTCCTTGGCGAGAGCCCGGAGTTCGTTGGCGTAAGCGCGGGCCAGCCCGCGATTCACCTGCCCCTGGGCGGAGAGCAATCCGCCACCGACCTGCCAGGCAAACCGAATCGTGACCCGCCCGCGGGCGACGCGCTTGTTGACTTCCTCGCGCACGCGCGACTCGAGGGCATCCAGCTCGCGCGGCAGAAAGATATTCAGCTCCATCTGCTTGCGGTTCACGGAGCTGGCTTCGGCGGTAATCTTGCACCCTTCGATGGTGGACTCGCCCCGGCCGTAGCCGGTCATGGACTTCATTCGGAACGAATACCCCGAAAGCGCACCGGAGAGCAATGCGATTGCGGAAGCCGCCCCGAGCAGCCGAGCCCGCTGGACCAAAGATTTGCATCGCGAGCGGGAGCAGTTCGGTCTTGGATGGTCGAAATGCCGATGGAAGAAACGAACGCGCCGCACGCGGTGGAGGAGATCGTCGCCCGGGCGGAGGCGGCCCGGGCCAGCGATATTCATCTGCAAACGACCGGCCAGGGAGCGGACGTCTCATTCCGCCTCGATGGGGTCTTGACGCCCGTTTCCAGGTTGCCGCAGCCGCTGGCGGAGCGGGTGTTCGGACGGATCAAGTACCTGGCCAAGCTCAAGACCTATCAAGACACGCTGCCGCAGGATGGGCGGATCGAGAAAGCCGATGCCGGGGCCTCGCGCGATATCCGGGTGTCCAGCTATCCGACGGTGACGGGCGAGAAGCTGGTGCTGCGGCTGTTCGACGCGGAGACGGCGAAGAGCTTTGCGGAGCTGGGGCTGCCCGCGGACGGCCAGGAAGCAATCCAGAGCGCGCTGCGCAAGCCGAGCGGGCTGATCTTCCTGACGGGCCCCGCCGGCAGCGGAAAGACGAGCACGATCTACGCGAGCTTGCGCTACCTGGTCGAATCCGGCGGGCGGCATATCATCACCGTGGAAGACCCGGCGGAACAGATCGTCCCCGGCGTGATGCAGACGGAAATCAACGAAGCGCGCGGCCTGACCTTCGCCATCGCCGCGCGGCATTTGCTGCGGCAGGATCCGCAGGTGCTGGTGATCGGCGAGGTCCGGGACGAGGAGACCGCGCAGGTTTGCCTGCGGGCGGCCTCGACCGGCCATCTGGTGATTTCGACGCTGCACGCCGGTTCGTGCCGGGGCGTGCTCGATCGGTTGCTGCTGTTATCGCAGGACCGGCCGGGGATTCTCTCGAATCTGGAATTGATCGTGAATCAGCGATTGATGCGGCGGCGATGCGGCGCCTGCCAGGGCGCGGGATGCGAATCGTGCCTGAAGACCGGGTATAAAGGCCGGCTGCCGGTGATCGAATGGGTGCGGCTGGACGAGGCCCAAAGGCGGCGGCTGGTGGAAGATCGAGAACTCGCGCTTCACCCCGCCAAATCGCTGGAGGAGAACGCCCGGGAACTGGTCGCCGCGCAGGCCAGCGATGAACGGGAGTTTCGGCGCGTGTTCGGGTTGTAACCGCGTCCAAGCGCTTTGGGCTTGCTCCGGCCCGCCAGTGGAAGGAGCCGGATGGCAGGGGCTTACGGAATCTGCGCGAGGATACGGACGTAGAATTCGGCAAGGGAGGCGGGGCCGGGCGGAAGAGGGATTTGGACGTGCGTCTCGGTGCCTGGGAGCGTGGCGGCAGGGCCGCTGACCAGAACGGTCCAGAGCGGCGACGATAGTTGGGGCGAGTATTCGAGGACCAGGCGCGCTTCGGGAGCGGCGGCAGGACGTGGAAATTCGACGACCAGGGGGCTGGGCGCGCCCGGGCCGGAAGGGACAAGGCGGGGGCAATGGGCGGAGCTGGCGCTCAGCGGGTCGGAGCCGAGGGCGTATTCGGCGGCGTTGCCGAGGCCATCGCCATCGGGATCCGAGGTGGCGAGTTCGAGGCTGGCGGAGGGGCCGAAGCGGGCGCGGAGCCATTGGAGAAAAGGCGATGCGGAAGGTTCGGGCAAAGGCAGCACTTCGAATGTCAGCGTGGTGGGAAGGCTGAGAATGTTTGTGTGCTCGCCGAGCCGGCGGCCGCGGGCTTCGAAGGTGAGCTGGTAGACGCCGTTCGAGGTGAAGCCCCAATTCAGATGCTCGTGGCTGCCGACGATCGGCGAGGTGCGATCGTCCGGGCCGAGGCCGTCGGCGGTGCTCATTTTAATTTCGAGTTCGCCAAACTGGTTGGCCTGCCAGAGGAAGAATTGGCCCGGGCCGGCGACATCGATCAGGGCGATCTCCATCGGGCCGTCGAATACATTCCGGGGCAGCCCCTCGGCGGAGATGCCGAGATAGGGGAGGCTGGCATCCTGGGATTGAGGAAGAATCCAGAAGGTCTCGCCGCCCTCGCCGAAGGGCGTGCCGCCGGGCAATTCGATCCGGGCCGATTCCCGGACGCGCAACAGCATGTTCGTCGGCGAGAAAAACTGGCCATCATCGGCCAGGGCCAGGCTCAAGGGGTTGCCCGGCGCGGTGGGATCGTAAACGATGCGGATATCCGCATGCCCGGATTCCATCGCGACGGGCTGGGCCGGGCTATCGAAACGAATCAGCGAGAGGCCGGCCGCCGCCCAGCCGAACCAGGAAAGGAAGGGGCGTGGCCGCCGAGAAGCCAGCCACGCCGCGAATCGAAAGAGCCTCAAGACCATAAGGATTTCTTTCGAGAAAAAGCGAACCATCCGGCCGCTCCAAGCGCCAGCAGGGCGGCGGTGGAGGGTTCCGGCACGATGGTGAAGTGGAAATCGACGAGGCCGCTGGCGACGGCTTCTCCGCCGGCGAGAAGGCCGCGGGCTTCGAACCCGAGCGTGTACTCTCCAGGTGCGCTAAAAGCCCAGTTGTAGTCGGTATGCGCGCCGGCGAAGGCCCGAACGCTGTCGCCATCGCCGAGGCCGTCGGCCGTGGACATGAAGAGGCTGGGCGCGCCGAGCCCGTCGGTGGTATACAGCGCGAATTGCCCCGGGCCGGTAAAGGCGCGGAGGCTGAAGGTGAATTCGTTATTCTGGAACACGCCGTCTTCGACTTCCTCGGCACCGATACCCAGAAACAGCAGCTCGGGATTCTCCACTTGGGGAAGGATGTAGGTCAGACTGCCGGCGGAGCCGAGAAAACTGAAGCGCGGGTCCGCGGGAATCGTGGTGCGGGCGGCCAGTCCAAGCTGCAGGATGGCTTCGCTGGGCGCGTATTCCACATCCGGCCCCTCGTCATGAATGTGCAAATCCCAGGCGTTGTCCTCGAACGCGGCGCCGACATCGACATGGCCGCGGCTGAGGACGGTCTGGGCGTGAGTTGCGCTGCCGAGCCCACCGATCAATGTGAGAGCCAGTAGCGTGCGCGATGGGTGATGATCGAATGGCATGATCCTATTCTTTTCTGGTTGATTTGAAGCGCGAAGCCGTCGTTTAGAGCGGCGGCATCGCGAAATTATCTCCGGCGTCGATTCGCTTTTTGAGAGAGGCCGCGGCCAGCGAACTCACATGGCCATCGGCATACAGGTAGTTGGCGGAACCGGCGGTGTGCGCCGTGTTCTTTCTGGGAGCATGGCGATCCGGCTGGATGTCGCTGAGCACGGCCCGCCAGCCGCTGCCCCAGTTGCGGGAATGGGTATGATCGTTGGCGATGTGGGGGTCTTTCGCATCGGCGATCAGAAACACGGTGTGGGTGGAGCTGGGCTGGCGGAGACGATCGAGATTGCGAAAGGTTTGGAGAATGCCGCCAAAGGGGCTGCGCAGATCCACGCCGGTGTATTCGTTCATCACGTAGCTCGACGCGTGATTGGTCAGCCGCGCCTGGGCGTGCGGATCCGCCGGGCAGACGCGGATGCGATCCACATTGCCGACATACGGGCGGAGGGTGAAAATCCACGAGAGATTGGTCTGGCCGCCGGCATCATGCATCGTCGTCGGAAGCCAGCCGGCGTGGTCGTCGGCGTACATCGTCATGGCCAGGCCGATTTGATGCAGATTCGAGGTGCAGGAGGATTGCCGGCCGCGGGCCTTCGCCGAGGAGAGCGCGGGCAGGAGGAGGCCGGTCAGGATGGCAATGGTCGCGATCACGACCAACAATTCGATCAACGTGAAAGCAGCACGGCGCTGCTTATTACTATATAAGCTCATAACTACACTGGGGACCGGTGGGTGCGGCCACGGCGGGACTTGCGCCATAGGACACACTTATTCTGGATTACGGGAATGGATCGAGCGTGCGAGCGCGCGCCACGATCAAGGAACGAACGGAGGGATTAGGCGAGGCTGGGAGGCCCGCGGGGAGAATCGACCGGCGAGAACCGGATCGAGAGGACAGCGGGAGCTTGCGCGGACTCCACGGAAGTCGCGAGCGGGAGATCGAAGAGCACGGCGCCAGTGGCCGGCAGATCGATTTGCCCCTGCGCGACGGTGGTGGCCGCACACTGGTGTTCGGGGGCGTGGGCGTCGTCATGCGCCTGCTGGTGCAGATGCGCATCGGCGGCCAGCGCCTGAACGAAGAGAAAGACGAAGACCAGCAGGGCGCTGAAGGGCGCCTTGGCGCGAGAGAATAACTTCTCGGGACCGGAATTCATCGACTACACTTTCAATTTAGAACGGCCTTCGGAGAGCGCAAGCAGAATCTTGTAAATTATGTCGCATTCTAAGCCGCCACCTATAAATCGGTTCGCCGAAGCTGAACTTGAGCCGCATAAGCGGAATTAACCCGGTGCTCGTGGCGCACCCCCGACGAGGAATCCAGGCGGCCAGCCGCCATCGTGCGTCCGGCAGGCTCCGGCATTGACCCCGCGCGGGGGGTCTGCTTGGCTCGGATTCATGAACGGGCACGCCTGGGCGTGGGCCATGATGGCACTATCGGGGTTTGCGCCCGCCTCGGGCGCGGGGCTGGAGTGGAAAGCCGGAACGGGCTTTCGCGAGGCCGTCCTGCGCGTGCCGGACGCCGGACCAGCCGGTTTCACCCGCATGACCCCGGCGGAAACCGGCGTGGGGTTCACCAACGAATTGCGCGGCGACATGTTCCTCACCAACGCGGTGGCGCACAATGGCTCGGGCCTTGCGATCGGCGACGTCGATCAAAACGATTTGCCGGACATTTATTTCTGCAATCTGCAGGGGCCGAACCGCCTCTATCGGAATCTGGGAGCGTGGCGCTTCGAGGAGATCCCGTTGGGCGAAGCCGCGTGCGCCGCGCAACTTTCGACCGGCGCGGCCTTGGCCGACATGGATGGCGATGGCGACCTCGATCTTTTGGTGAACGGAATCGCGGCCGGGACGCGCCTGTTTCTGAACGACGGACGCGGGGCTTGGACCGAGCGGCGCGATTCGGGCCTTTCGCGCACGGCGTCGGCCACCTCGATGGCCCTGGCGGATATCGATGGCGATGGCGATCTCGATCTGTACTGCGCGCACTACATCGATGTGATGCACCTGGCCGATCCCACGACCCGGTTCGGCCTGGCCATGCGCGACGGCCGGTGGGTGGTCAACAAAGTGAATGGCGAACTCACCACCGGCCCCCGGCTGAAAGATCGCTTCGAAGCGCTGCCGGACGGCAAGGTGCGGGAACTGCCGGAAGCCCACGCCTTGTATCGCAATGACGGAACGGGACGCTTCACGGCGATCCAGTTCGAGCGCGGCACCTGGCTCGATGTGGCGGGCGAGCCGATTCCGCCGTTTCGGGATTGGGGCCTGGCGGCGATGTTTCGCGATTTGAACGGCGATGGCGCGCCGGATCTTTACGTGTGCAACGACAACGCTTCGCCCGACCGCGCCTGGATGAACACGGGGCGCGGGACTTTCCGGGCGCTGCCCATCGACCGGCTGCGGCATACCAGCCGCTCCTCGATGGGGCTGGATTTCGCGGATTTGAACCGCGACGGCTACGATGACCTCATTGTGGTGGACATGCTGGCGCGCGACCGCGAACGGCGCTTGACGCAACTGGTGAAGGATTACCCCACCCGGCAACAGATCGAGGACAGCGGGGACCAGCCGAATTTCAACCGGAACACCCTGTTCATGGGCCGGCCGGATGGTTCCTTCGCTGAGACCGCCCTGATGGCAGGCGTGGCGGCCACCGATTGGTCCTGGTGCCCGATTTTTCTGGATGTCGATCTGGACGGCTTCGAGGATCTGCTGGTCAGCACCGGGTTCAGCTTCGATGTCATGGATCAGGATAGCCACGACGCGATGCGCGGGCGCCGGCTGACGCTCGATCAGCAAAAGCGCATCCGGCAATTCCACCCGGCCTGGCCCACGCCCGTGGCGGCCTTCCGCAACCGCGGCGATGGAACCTTTGACCCGATGGAACGGGCCTGGGGGTTCGAGGAAGCGGGCATCGCTTATGGCATGGCGCTGGGCGATCTCGACGCCGATGGCGATCTCGACCTGGTCGTCAACCGCCTGAACGACGCCGCGTCGCTCTATCGGAACAACGCGGCGGCGCCCCGCATCGCGATTCGACTGCGAGGAGCGCCGCCGAACATGCACGAAATCGGCGCGCGGATCGAGCTGTCCGGCGGCAGCATTACGCAAAGCCAGGAGATGATCGCGGGAGGGCGTTACATGTCGTCCGATCAGGCGCTGCGAGTGTTCGCGGCGGGGAACGGTTCAGCGCCCATGCGCCTGGCGGTGCGGTGGCGCAACGGCGCGCGCCGGGAACTTGAGGTCAAGCCGAACCGGGTCTACGAAGTGGAGCAAACCGATGTCGCGGTGTTGGTTGCCTCGGCTCCGGCGCCGGTCGAGCCCTTTTTCGATGATCTGTCCGACCGGCTTAGGCACCGGCATGTCGAGGATGCCTACGACGATTGGTTCCGCCAGCCGCTGCTGCCGCGCCGCTTGAGCCGGCTCGGCCCGGGCCTCGCCTGGAGCGATGTGAACGGCGACGGCTGGGATGACTTGGTCGTGGGCGCGGCCAAGGGGGGGCGAATGACGCTGTTCATTAACGAACGCGGGTCCAGTTTTCGCGCCGTCCCTTCCGAGACGCCGACCAAATCCGATCAGTCGGGGTTGGTGGTGTGGCCCGATGGACAAGGCGGGCGCGCCATCGTGGCCGCCGCGAGCAACGCGGAGCTGGCGCCAGGCCAGCCGGCGGCCATCGAATTGTGGGCCAATCCTGCCGGTTCCACATCGCTCTCGGCCATCGCCCGCTTCGATCTCGGCGGCACGAGTCCGGGGCCGATCGCTCTCGCCGATCTGGACAATGACGGCGACCTGGACTTGTGGGTCGGCGGGCGGTCCCGTCCCGGCCGGTATCCCGAGCCAGCCGCATCGAGCGTGTGGATCAACGAGGGGGGGCGGCTTTCGCTGAATCTCGAGCGAAGCCGCGTCTTCGAATCCATCGGCTTGGCCAGCGGGGCGACCTTTTGCGATCTGGATGGCGATGGCGATGGCGATCTCGTCGTCGCCATCGAATGGGGTCCGCTGCGTATTTTCGAAAACGACCGCAGCCAGTTCCGCGAGACCACCGCCTCCTGGGGTCTCGCGGAACGGACCGGGTGCTGGAACAGCGTGGTCGCGGGCGATTTCGATGGGGACGGGCGGCTCGATCTGGCCGCCGGGAATTGGGGGCGGAATACGGAGTACGAATTGTCTCAACCCTCGCCGCTCCGGCTCGTTTACGGGGATTGGGACGGCGACGGCTCCATCGAAATGATCGAAGCCTGGCGGCGGGGCGGCGAATGGTATCCCTTTCGCAACCGGAACTGGCTCGCGCGCGCGCTGCCGGATCTGCCCCGCCAATTCGCAAGCCATCGCGCGTTTGCCCAGGCGACCCTCGGGCAGATCCTCGGCGCGCGCGGCGCGCAAGCAGCGACCCTCGAGGCCGCCTCGCTCGACTCCGCGGTGTTTCTCAATCGGGGCGGCCGTTTCGAAATGTCCGCGCTTCCGGCGGAAGCGCAACAGTCTCCCGCCTTCGGCCTCAACGTCGGGGATTTTGACGGCGACGGCTCGGAGGATTTGTTCCTCAGCCAGAACTTCTTCGGATCGGCGGCCGACCTTACTCGCGAGGACGCCGGGCGCGGGCTCTGGCTGAGGGGCACAGGCACTGGGGCCTTTCGGGCGGTGGACGCCGCCGCGGCAGGATTGCGCGTGGACGGAGAGCAACGAGCTTCGGCCACGGCCGATTTCGATCATGATGGGCGGCTCGATCTGCTGGTGGCGCAAAACGACGGTCCGCTGCGGCTCTTTCACAACCGGCGGGGCCGGCCCGGTTTGCGCGTCTCGCTGGCCGGCCCGGCCGGCAATCCGGAAGGAGTTGGGGCGGTGATGCGCGTTCTCCATGAAGATGGCCCAGCCGGCCCCTGCCGCGCCGTGCAGGCCGGTTCCGGATATTGGTCGCAAGATTCCGCCAGCCAAATCCTGGCTCTGCCCCGTCCGGCCCGCGCCCTGTGGGTTCGCTGGCCGGACGGCCAGGAACGAACCTATCCGCTCGCACCCGGTCAATCGGAGATTCGTGCCACCTTCCAAAACTAAATCCCCTGTGCCCAGGCGTGCGACGCATCGCCAGTCGATCGCTGCGGCCACGCTCGATCAGCGCTACGTCTGGCATCCCTTCACCCAGATGAAGGATTGGCTGCGCCGCGAGCCGATCGTCATTACCGCCGGAAAGGGAGCCACGCTCTCGGACGCGCGCGGTCGGGAGTATCTCGATGCCAACGCCTCCATCTGGACGAATCTGCATGGGCATCGGCATCCCGTGCTCGATCGCGCGATTCGGCAACAGCTTGGGCGGATTGCTCATTGCTCGGCGCTTGGCCTCGCCAACGAGCCCGCCGCGCGGCTGGCGGCCGAGCTGATTCGCGCCGCGGCCCTTCCTGGGAGCACGCGCCCGCCGCTGCAAAAGGTGTTCTTTTCGGACGATGGCTCCACGGCGCTCGAAGTCGCGCTCAAACTCTCTTACGAATACTGGCGCCGGCAGGGCGTGGCCAAACCGCTCTTCCTGGCGCTCGAAGGGGCGTATCACGGCGATACGCTGGGCGCGGTCAGCGTGGGCAAGATCGATCTCTTCCATCGCGCGTTCCACGGGATGCTTTTTCCGACCCGCCAGGTGATGGCGCCTTACTGTTACCGGTGCCCCTTCAATCGCGCGCGGCCCGAACGGGCGGATGCGCGCGCGTATCGCCAGTGCGGCTTCGAGTGCGTGGCCCAGGTCGAACGCACGTTCGAGACGGCGCGCCGGCAAAAACGCCCCATCACCGGGTTCGTGGTGGAACCGCTGCTGCAAGGGGCGGCGGGAATGATCCCGCAGCCGGAGGGCTGGTTGCGACGGGTCGCCGAAATTACTCGGGCCTACCAGGCACACCTGATCTGCGATGAAGTGATGACTGGTTTCGGACGAGCGGTCACGCCGGGTTCCGCGGGCCGGGCCAGCGGCTGGCTGGCGTCGCATGCCGAAGGGGTCCTGCCCGATTTTGCCGCGCTGGCCAAGGGCCTGACCGGTGGTTACCTCCCGATGGCGGCCACGCTCGTCACGCAATCGGTCTTCGACGCGTTTCTCGGCGATTACGAGGAATTCAAAACCTTCTTCCACGGCCACAGCTTCACCGGCAATCCCTTGGGCGCGGCCGCCGGGCTGGCTTCCGCCGGGATCCTGGCCAGCGCCGAGTCTCGTCGCGCGCGAACTCGCCTGGCGGACGCGATGACCCGCGGGCTCACCGAACTTTGGTCGCTCCCCCAGGTGGGCGACATCCGCCAGGTCGGTTTGGCGGCCGGCGTCGAACTCGTCCGCGATTGGCGAACCCGGCAGCCGTTCGAATTGCGGGAGCGGGCCGGCCTGCAAGTATGCGAAGCGATGGCTCGCCGTGGCGTCCTGACCCGCCCGATCGGCAACGTGGTCGTCTTGATGCCCCCCTACTGCACCACTCCGGCCCAGGTCCAGCGGATGGTGTCCGCCCTGGCCGACTCCATCGCCGAAATCCTTTGAGGCGCTGTCCTTCGATTGATCCCCTGCGGGTGCGGCATCGACGGGCTCGGCAGCCCCGGAAGATTCCTGCAACAATTTGCGCTCGATCTTCGTTCTCTGCGTGGAACGAATGATTCGAGAACTGGAATTCCAGCTCCTGTGCCGCCGCCATAGCGACGAACTCTACCGCTACGCCCGGGCGCTCCTCGGCAGCCAGCCGGACGCGGAAGACGCGGTGCAGGAGGTGCTGCTCCGGCTGTGGAAGCACCTCCCGCGCGTGAATCTGTTCCAGATTCGCGCCTGGCTGTTCCGGACGACGCGCAACCACTGCCTCGACATCATGCGGCGGCGGGCGCATCGGGCCACGGCTTCGACAATTGAACCGGAGGTCCTCGAGGAGCGTCCAGACGAATTCGCGATCGACCCCAGCCTGGCGGCCGATGCGACCTTCCGGCTCGAACAAGCTCGCGCGGCGTTGCTCAAATTGCCCGAAGTGCTCCGCAGCGTGTTCGTTCTTTATGAGGTCAACGGCCTGCGCTACCGCGAGATCGCGGCCACGCTCGGCCTGCCCATCAACACCGTCAAAGTGAATCTGCTGCGCGCCCGCGAACGGCTGGCCAAACTCAGACCGAAGGAGGAATTATGGATGCAGACTGGCAAAAACTAGCGCGCGAACTCCGCCGGGAGTCCTGCCCCCCCACGGTGCTGGAGCGGGTCGAGCAACGCCTGGCCCGCGAGCGCTCGATGGCCCGAGGCCTTCGCGTCCGGATCGGCTGGGCCGTGGCCGGTTGCGCCTTGGTGGCCGCGGTGGCCGCATGGCAGACCCAGCAGTTCCAGACCCGCCGCGCGGCGGCGTTGGCGGCCCAAACCCGTGCCGAACGCGCGCGCATTGTCCAGCAGATGGAGGGCGCGCTGGCCTATGTCGGCCAGGCTCTCCTCCAGGCGGCGGCCCGCACGGAAGACTCTCTCTCGAAGCAGGCGGTTCCACCGCTGCGCAACAGTCTCGAAACCGCAAAAAACAAAATCGTGAATCGTCTATGAACATCCACAAGCTCATCCGAATCGTCACCTTGGCCCTGCTGGTCGCCGCTCCATTCCCGGCGCGGGCGCAATCCAGCTTCGAAAACGATCCCGCCTACCTGGCGATCGACAAGGCGCTCGATCTCAACGCGATCAAGCCCGAGGTGAATGTCAACTTGCCCAGGTTTCTGTTGAAAGACGCGCTCTCCGAAATGAACGGCGGACCGGACGATCCGCTCGGCAAGTCGGGCATCGACCTGGCCGACCTGGTCAAGGATGTCAAACTGATCCGCGTCCTTGTCTTCGAGCACAAGAAGGATCAACACGAATCCTTGACCAAAGGTGTGGCCGCCCTTCGCGGCGCGCTGGAGTCGAAGTGGACGGCCATCGCTGCCGTCCCAGAGGAGGGCGTGGGGGTGTACATGCTGGGCGACGCCTCGGGCGAATCGATGGCCGGCCTGGCCGTGCTGGTGCATAACGATGGCGACACCGTGATCGTCAACATTGTTGGGAAGGTCCCCATCGGCAAGCTCATCAAGGCGGCTTCAAGCATGGACAAATTCCCCAAGGATCTCTTGAAGAAGCTCACGGAAGCCACCAACCCGGACGCCGCCAAGTCCAAGCCGGAAAAAGCGCCCGCGAAGTAAGCATTCTATATCCTATCGAAGCCGCTGGGCGGGGTCTCCTCCTCCCAGCGGCTTTTTGCTTTGCCGGGATTCCCTGATCCGTCGAAGTCCACAGTGATCGGCGGCCCTGTGCCCTGGGAATTTGCATTGTCTTGTTGGGATGCGCTGGCTAGGCTGGGTATCGAGTAGACCGCCATGAAAAACCCATCCGCTTCCAACGGCCCGGCGTCGCACCGCGAGACCGGCTTCACCTTGATCGAACTGCTGGTGGTGATCGCGATCATCGCCATTCTGGCCGGGATGCTGCTCCCGGCGCTGGCCAAGGCAAAACTCAAGGGAACGGGCGCGGTCTGCCTGAACAATCAGAAGCAACTGATCCTCGGCTTCACCATGTACGCCACCGATTATGAGGACAAGATCATGGGCACGGCCTCCCGGGGCAGCGGCGGCGAGATGCCGTTCGACCTGCCCGGCGGCGGGTACTGGCGGGCGCCGCAGCCTTCGATCTCCGCTGGCATTACGACGGTCGTGGCGTTGGAACGGGTGGCGCGCGGCATGAGCAACTCGCCGCTCATCAAGTACGTGTCCGCGCTCTATGCCCACCATTGCCCGGGCGATATGCGCACCAAAACGCGCAAGCCGGGGCAGGGTTGGGCCTTCGATAGTTACTCGAAGACCGATGCCATGCACGGCACGGGCTGGCCCGGCACCGTCCCCTACAAGAAGATTTCGAACGTGGAATCGCCGACGGAGTCGTCGGTGTTTGTCGAAGAGGCCGATTCGCGCAGCTACAACAATGGGACCTGGGTGCTTAACTCCGCGCCGTCTTCGCCCGGCTGGGTCGATCCTTTCGCCGTCTTCCATGGGAATTGGAGCACCTTGTCCTTCGCCGACGGCCACGCCGAGGGCCGCACCTGGCGCGACGCGGCCACCATCAAGGCGGCCAAGGATTCGGCCGCCGGCCGCGACAGCTTTTACTGGGCGGGCGGCAACGCGAAAAATCCTGATTTCGTGTGGATGCATAGCCGGTACCGCCACGCGGGATATAAGCCGTTATGAGCGAGCGCCGGTCGAAGGCCCCGGCGAAGCCCACTTCCCGGAAACGTTCGAGCTGGCAGGAGAAATTGCAGCAGGCGCGCGGGCTCCCCAAGGTCGTCCAGATGGAGGGCAAACTCTCCCGCCGCTGGGGTGAAGGCACCTGTGTGGTTCCCGCCCCGGTCGAGGTGGATGCTCTGATGCGGAAAGTGCCGCGCGGGCGGCTGGTCACCACGGATCAATTGCGCCAGTCGCTCGCCCGCCGGCATCGGGCGACCATCGCTTGCCCTCTCACCACCGGGATTTTCGCCTGGATCGCCGCCCATGCCGCCGAGGAAGCCGCGGCGGAAGGCGCCGCGAAGCCCACCCCCTATTGGCGCACGCTCAAGACTCGGGGCGAATTGAATCCCAAATACCCCGGCGGCATCCCCGGCCTGACCGCCCGGCTCGAAGCCGAAGGCCACCGGGTGGTGCGCCAGGGAGCCCGGGCTTTCGTGGCGGATTACGAGAAGGCGCTCGCGGAAATCTGATTTCCGGTTGAAACATTTCAGGCGGCAGATCGTCACTGTTAAGGTTGTTCATCATGCACTTGTCGAAGATTTCCTGGAGTGGCCGCGTTTGGGCCTTTTTCGCACTTGGTTGCACGGTCGCCACGACCCTGGGGCTGGATTGGCCGCAATGGGGCGGCCCGCAGCGTGACCACATCTCCCGCGAAACCGGCCTCCTGCAAGCCTGGCCCAAGGAAGGCCCCAAACAAGTCTGGCTCTACAAGAACGCCGGCCTCGGGTACGCCGGAGTCGCCGTCGCGCAGGGCAAGCTCTTCACGATGGGCGCTCGGGAAGGCCGGGAGCGCCTGCTGGCCCTCGACGCCGCCACCGGCCAGGAACTTTGGAGCCTGGACCTGGATGAAATCCTGAAGAACGATTGGGGCGACGGCCCGCGCGGCACGCCGACCGTCGAAGGCGGACGCGTCTTCGCCCTGAGCGGCAAGGGCACGCTCGTCGCCGCGAATGCGGCGGATGGCAAACAGCTCTGGAGCAAATCGATGACCGCGCTCGGCGGAGTCATTCAGCACTGGGGCTACACCGAATCCGTGCTCGTCGAAAACGGGAAGGTCTACTGCACCCCGGGCGGGCCGAACGGCACCCTCGCCGCGTTCGACGCCGCCACCGGCGAACTTCAATGGCAGTCGAAAGAACTGAAGAACCCCGCCCAATATGCTTCGATCATGCCAGTCAACCTGAACGGAAAGCGCCAGCTCATTCAGCTCTTGATGACCAACCTCGTCTCGGTCAACGCCGAGAACGGCGCGCTCCTCTGGCAAACCGGTTGGCCCGGCCGCGTGGCCGTCATCCCCACGCCCATCGTGCGGGATAATCTGATCTACATCACCACCGGTTATGGCGTCGGTTGCAAACTCGTGCGCGTCAGCCCCGATAACAAGCCTTCCGACGTTTACGAAAACAAGGTCATGAAAAATCACCACGGCGGCGTGGTGCTGATCGGCGATCATGTTTACGGCTATTCCGACGGGCCGGGCTGGATCTGCCAGAAATTCGAAACCGGCGAGGAAGTCTGGGCCAGCAAGAAACTGGGCAAAGGCGCCATGACGGCCGTCGGCGACCGGCTTTATTGCCTGGATGAAGGGACTGGAGAGGTCGCCCTCATCGAGGCCTCCTCGAAAGGCTGGGAGGAACACGGACGGTTCACCCTCGCGCCTCAGACCACGTTGCGGGCTCCCCGCGGCAAAATCTGGATGCACCCCGTCATCGCGAACGGGAAGCTTTACCTCCGCGACCAGGAATTGCTCTTCTGCTTCGACGTGGCGGCAAAATAAACCGAACCGGCTTCCCGCCCACGGATGCCCGGCGGGCTGGAGCGCTTCGGGACGCTGCCCCGCGCCAGGCCTGCTTTTCGTTGGGAGTGCCGCGATTACGCGGCTTGGCGCCAGATAATTCCCGGACCGCCTCAAGGAGGAACTCCCAACGGGGCCAGGTCCGGATTCGCCCAGCGGCCCTCAGTGCTTCGGGCGCAGGATGATCGCCTTCTTGTCGCTTCCTTCGACCTCGATGCTCGCCGTCTCGATGCCCGGATCGTCCTTCAGCGCATTGTGGATGATGCGGCGGTCGAAGGCGTTGAGCGGTTCGAGTTCGACAATGTCGCCCCAGCGTCGAACTTTTTCGGCGGCTTCCTTCGCCTTCTTCACGAGCGCCTCGCGCTGTTGCGCGCGGTAATTGCCGACATCCAGCGTCACCTTCGGGCTTTCCTGGTCTTGTTTGAAGATCAGCCGGTTGATGATGTACTGCAGCTCGCTCAGCGTCTGGCCCTGCCGGCCGATCAGCCGGCCGGCATCCTCCGTCTGGATTTCGAGCAGGAGCTGGCCTTCGATATCCTGGGCGGCGAACGTCGCTGGAAAACCGAGATGGTTCAGAACGGTTTCGAGAATGGCTTTGGGATCGGCGGGCATAAGTCGAAATGGCGGTTATTTCTTGCGCTTGGGCGGCAGGGCGGGCCTCGGCGCTCCTTTGGCGGGCGGACCGGCGGGACCGGACTTTTCTTCCGCGGCGCGCGTGATCTTCATTTGCGCAATCGATAGCAAGTTCTGGACGGTCCAGTAAAGCGTTAACCCCGACGCCATATTGTAAATAAACACCACGAAAATGAGCGGCATGTACCGCATCATCTGCTGCTGGAAGGGGTCCATCCCGGGCGCCAGCGGCGTCAACCGCGCCTGCCAGAGCATCGTCCCGGCCATCAGCACCGGCAGCGGATTGAGCGGGAAGGAGCCCAGCCGGAACACCGTGTCCGCCTGCGAGAGATCGCACGCCCAGAGGAAGCTCGCGCCCCGCAGTTCGATGGCGCTTTGGAGCATCGTGTAAAACCCGAGAAACACCGGAATCTGCAGCAGCAGCGGCAGGCACCCGCCGAGCGGGCTCACCTTGTGCTCCTTCATGAATTCCATGAGCTTCACGTTCATCTTTTTCGGATCGTCCTTGTACTTCTCCTGCAGCGCCTTCATCTCCGGCTGGAGCGCGGCCATCCGTTTCATGGACTTGGTGCTCGCGTTCGTCAGCGGCCAGAAGAGCAGCTTGATGATGATGGTGACGATGATGATCGCCATCCCGTACGACGCCCCGAGCGCGTGAATGCCGTTCATCGAGAGCAGGAGCGGCTTCGCGAAAAAACCGCTGAAGCCGGAGAAGCCCATCACATGATCCATGTCCTTCGGCAACCGCGACAGCGTGCGATATTCCTTCGGCCCGGCGAAAAACTGGTACTTCTGCACCGTGAAATGGCCGGCCGCCAAAGCCACCGGCGGCAGCACAAAACCGGCCTGAAAACCATGCGGCGCGGCCATCGCCGAGGGATCCGCGGCCAGTTGGGCCCGCGTCGGAGGCGGCAGCGCCACCTGGTGCCCGATCATCCGGTAAGCCGGGGCTTCCGGGACGCCCACCATCGCGAAGAATTGATTGAACGCCGCCCCCCACACCACATTGCTCGAGCCCATCTGGTAGAGCGGCCGCGGCTGCCCGCCGAACCCCAGAAAACCGCTGTTCGCGAACCACGCGGCGCGGGCTTGTTCCGCATCCTCGCCGTCGAACCACTCGATGCCCAGGTTCAAATCCTCATTCCCCAGCCCCATCGGGGTCGCCGTTCCCAGCACGATCTCCCGCTCCGGCAACCGCACCGCCTGCGTCGAGCGATTCTCGTAACGCACCTCGATCTCCAGGAGGTAATTCGTCGAAAGCTGAAAGTCCTTGATCAGCGTCAATCCCGGCGATACCTCGGTCTCGGCGCGAACGCCATTCGCCGATCGCGAGAGCCGGTAGGGAGCCGGGGTGCCCAGGGCCTGCTCCTCGCGGATGGCGAAGGCGGGCACCGGGGCTCCCGCATTCAGCGTGGCGAAACGATTCGTCGAAGCCCCGGCGTTATCCCGGCAGCCCACCGACCCCGGAAAGTTCTTGAGTTCGACCAGCTTGATCCCGCCCCCGTGCGACGTAAACGTGTACCGCGCCAAAGCGTTCTCGATGATCAGCGTCTCCTCCGGCGCGCCCAGCGGCAATCCGGGCACTGCCGGGGATGCCGAAGCCGCGACGGCACTGGGCGGTTGATTCGAAATCGCCAGCGGGCCCGAGACCGCGCCATTCGTCGCCGCGTTCGTCGAAGTGGCGCTGCTCACCAGATTGGTCCGCGGCGGCAGGGTGCGCGGCGGGTACAGCTTGCTCGTGAGCGGATACCAGGCCATCAGCACCACGAACGAAACCAGCAAAATAATGAGCGACTTTTTGTCCATCAGGAAAGCGGGCTAGGAGTCTGTCGAAATACTGCGGCCATTCCGTGTGCGAGCGCCGCCGGCGCGATGGCGAGGCCGGCCGGCCGGGCCTGGTCTGGCGGATCGGTCAGGGAGGGCCAACGAAGCCAGCGCGCTGGCCCTGCCGCAAAATGAATGGTCGCGGTGTTTCAACAGACTCCTAGCGAAGCCGGGGCGACGGCACGGGATCATGCCCGGCGCCGCCCCAAGGGTGGCAGCGCAGCACCCGGCGCGCGGCCAGCGCGGCCCCGCGGAGCACTCCGTGAGACTGGATCGCCTCGAACGCATAGTGCGAGCATGTCGGGGAAAACCGGCAGCACCCCGCGCTGCCGAAGAGCGCCGCCTTCAACGGCGAAAACACCCATTGATACCCCCGGATCGCGCCGAGGCAGATCGTGCGAGCCGGATTCATGCGGTGGCCACCAGCCGCGCCGCCCGCAGCGCGCTCAGATAATCCCGCTCGACCTGCGCGTAACTCGCCCGGGCGATCGATCCGCGGGCGACAAGGACGATCTCGGCGGGCCCAACCAGGGCCTGCCGATGCCGGCGAAAGCTTTCCCGCAGCAGCCGCTTCGCGTGCGAGCGGACCACCGCTCCGCCAATCTTGCGCGACGCCACCACCCCCAGCCGCGCCTGCGGCTGGCCGGGATCCATGAGCCAATTCAGTATCAAGCAGCCCTTCGTGAGCCGTTGCCCCTTTTGCCGGATCTTTTCGAAATCCGACGTGCGCTTAACCCGCTGGGCCGCACCCAGCCTCTGCCGGCCGGCTCCCGCATGCTCGGTCGCGCCCACTGTTTACACCGGCGTCAGCCGTTTGCGGCCCACGCGGCGGCGATTGCTCAATACGGCACGGCCGCTCTTCGAAGCGTTGCGGTTCAAAAACCCGTGCTGGCGCTTGCGCCGGATTTTCGAGGGCTGGTACTGTCGTTTCATAAATCCTTCGTCTTCAGCGTCCCGGCAAGGGACGGCTTTGCTTACAAATACAATAACGCGGGAACGTGAGTCCCGAACGGAGCCGGGGAACATACCGGCGACCCTCCCCATGTCAAGCACCCCGCGTCGCCGCGTCGCCGCGCGGGCAATTCTCGTTTTGGGTAGGACTGGCGTCTCGCCTGTCCGCTGCGGGCGTCTCGCCCGTAGCCAGCCCCCGTGCGCACGCCACGCCCCTTGCTGACCGCCACTTCCGATCACACCAACCCCAAACCTCCGCTTGCGCCTCCGCCTCCCCGGCGGTATCTTTTATCCCATGATCGCGAACCCAAACTCGCGGTCGCCCGGATCGATTCCGAACAACAGCCGCAACCCCGTCGCGTCTCCTGTTCCGATTCTCCCCCGCGCGACCCCGCCGCACCACCGTGTCCCTTCCCACGGGACGAGGCTCGGAGGGATGTTCTATGTCCAAATGGCCCTAGACTGCCTCCCTCCCTCCGCTCCCCATCCTGCCATCGCCAAACCCACTCCCCACCCTCAGGAAACCCGCGTAAATAGGACTTCCTGTGCCCAAAATGACCCGCCCTTCACCATTTCCAAGAGCCTCCCGCTACCCCGGCAGTCTACATTTCCATCATCCAAACAGGACGAACCCTGGGCCGCTTCAAATTGACGGATAGGGACTGGGGCGAAGAATGAACCGCCCCGTCCGGGAGATGGTAAAATTTCGCCATGAGGTTGCGGCGAGCGCGCGCCGCGCCGGCCGAATGCGAACGATGGCCCGCCGCCAAATTCGGGTGCCGCCCGCCGCCCTCGGACCGGCGCAAATTTTTCGTGTCGATTGGGTGATTTATCGTTGACGATCCCATTCCATTCGGGCAGAACCGGAGGCGATTCAGCAGTACTAACATGGACAAGCCGGCACGCTGCCGTGCCGGATCAGAATTGCGTATGAAAAAACGAATATTCCTCGCATCGACACTAACACTATTCCTCGCCAGTTTATCCAACCTCCGCGCTGCCGAAGCCGTCGTCTCCAACCCGGCTTCCACGCAGCTCGGCGTCATCGATGGCGGCGACGCTGGCGAAGGGCTCGATCTTCAGGGTGAGTTCATTTATGCTCTCTCCTTTGGTGCAGATCCTTCGCTCTCCGTTCAAATCGGCGACGCCACCTTCCTGGGATTGGTGACGGATGAAGTACCCGGAGCCAACCTCACGGCCGGCAACACCATCCCGAATTGGTATGTCGTCGATTATGGCGAATCCGCCAATGACGACAATTTGGAACTGGCGACGAGCAGCATCCGTTGGAGCGATGCGAACAACGCAGATATAAAACAGGTTACGCTGGTATTGGACGGAATTCAGGTGGGCGCTCAATACAAGCTCCAGTTGATATTCGGCGAAGAATGTTGCAACCGCGGGTTCGACGTTCATGTCGAGGGCGCTCTGATTGTGAAAGACTTTAACCCGGGAGTTCTGCATGGCGGCTCGGGGTCCGGCCTTCAATCCGCCTTGATAACACACACGCTCTCAGCGACTGCTGCCACGTTGACGATCATTCTCGACGGGACCACGGCCAGCTCCGATTACCCGGACCATAACGCCATTTTTAACGCGCTCACTGTGGAGAAAACTGGAGCGGTTGGCGATTCGGACGGCGACGGCTTGGCTGATACCTGGGAACAGTTCTACTTTAGCAATCTGGCTCAAACCGCTGCGGGCGACCCCGATGGCGACGGCCTGACGAATACGGAGGAACTGGCGGCCAACTCCAATCCCACCCTTGCGGATACCGATTCCGACGGGCTGACGGATAGTGCCGAAGTGAAGACCCATCGCACCAACCCGAACAGCCGTGATTCGGATTCGGACGGATTACCCGATGCGGACGAAGTGAATGTCTCCAAGACGGACCCGCTCAAGGCCGATACCGACGGCGATCTCCTCCCAGATGCTGCTGAGATTCGCCAGTACAGCACCGACCCGCTCAAGACGGATACCGATGGCGATACGTGGTCTGATTACGCCGAAATCCACCTCCTCACCGATGCGCGCGATTCCGCGAAGAAGCCGGTCAAGACCACGGCGAACCTGTTCACCGGGCCCGATGCCGGCGAAGGCCTCGACTTCCAGGGCACCTTCCCCTACGCGATCAGCTTCGGGAACGAATTGCCGGGCGGCCAGGTTTACGACGCGCTCTTCACCCACGATGCGATCGACGGCTTCACGGTCGTTGCGTCCCAGGTGGCGAACGACTGGAACGTCGGCGTCAACTACGGCGATACCGCCGAAGAGCAGGTGCTCAGTTCCGTCATGGGCAGCATCCGCTGGAGCAACGCCGGCAATGCGACCACGGCGGAAGTCACCGCCACCTTCGGCAACCTCACCGTCGGCGCCACCTACAAGGCGCAGCTCCTCTTCGCCGAACGCCTCTGGGCGCGCGGTTTCGATATCAGCGCCAATGGCCGCCTGATCGCCCAGGCCTTCGCGCCGTTCCAATGGCAGGGCGGCTTCACCGGCGAAGGCGGAGCCACTCCGCGCAATTCCGGTGTCGTGGTCACCCATAACTTCGTCGCCAACCGCACCGACAGCGTCTTCGTCATGGATGGGGAACCGGTCACCGATCCGGCCATGCCCGACCACAACGCCATCATCAACGGCGCGACGCTCGAACTCGTGGCCCCGCCGACGGATACCGACAGCGACGGCCTGTGGGACGCTTGGGAAACCGAAGTCTTCGGCAACCTCAGCCAAACCTCCGCCGGCGATCCCGACTCGGATGGACTGACCAACGCCCAGGAGTTCACCAATGGCACCGATCCGAATGCGGCCGACACCGACGGCGACGGAATCAATGACGGCTCAGAAATCAATACCAGCAAAACCAATCCTTTGGCTCGCGATACTGATGGCGACGGCCTGAGCGACGGCGCGGAAGTCAATACGCACAAGACGGATCCCCTCAAGCCGGATGGCGACGAGGACGGTCTGCCGGACGGCTTGGAAGTCATCACCACCGGCCCGGCTTCCCGGATCAGCAATGTGCTGGTTCAGGCGTTCACGGGCGGCGACCCTGGCGAAGGGCTCGACCTGCAAGGACGCTTCCGTTACGCGGTCAACGTCAGCAGCGCCGGCCCGGCCGGCCGCGCGGGCGACGCCGATTTCACCGCGGACAATGTCCCCGGCATCACCGTCACGGCGCCGAACAACATTCCGAATTGGGATACGCCCGAATACGGCGACACCGAAGCCGACAACGCCATCGAAATGGTCACTCAGTCCATCCGCTACGGCTCGACCGTCCAGGTGCTGATCGAAGGCCTCGTTCCGGGCAGCCAGTACCGCCTGCAATCGCTCTTCTACGAGCAATGCTGCTTTACCCGCGGCTTCAACATCTACGTCGATGGCGAACTCGTCGCCCTCGATTTCTCGCCGCCGAACATCCAGGGCGGGGCGAACCCGATCTCGGTCGGCGCGATGGTCTCCGCCGATATCGAAACCTCGCGGGACAAAATGTCCATCCTCTACACCACGTTCGGCCGCACCGATCCGTCGCTCACCGACCCGAACGCGATCCTCGACGGCTTCACCCTCGAAGCCCTCCGCGAGGTGCAGGTGGTCGTACCGACCTTGAGCCTCAATCGCGCGGCGAACGGAACCGTGACCATCTCGACGGATGGAACGCTCCAATCGTCGGATACCGTCAACGGGCCGTACACCAGCCTGCCGAACAACTCGGTGGTCGTCGACCCGGCTGCCGTTGGCGGAAAACCGCAGCAGTTCTACCGGGCCACCCGGTAAGCGGCGCATCGCCGGTTCATAACTGAATTCGCGAGAGGCCGGGCATCTGCCCGGCCTCTCTTTTTTTGAAGAGCCTTCCTCGTGTGGCAGGAGCAGCCGGCGCCCGCCGGCGCGCCTATTCGAAATCCTCGTTCAAAGCCCGCAGGAAAGCCGCGAGCGCCGAGGCATCCGCATTGCTCAGCCGGATTTCCCGCATGTCCTCATCGGAATTGCGCACCAATCCTTGGCGCGCCAGGTCCGAGGTGAACCGGTAAAAGAAGATGGCCGCTTCGATATTCGAAGCCTGCCCCGTATGCAGATACGGAGCCGAATGGCTCAAGTCCCTCAAGCCCGGCGTTTTGAACAGCGCGACCGTTTTCTCCAGCATCGCTTCCGGCGGCAGCGCCCCGAAGCGCGCCCGCAGCAGCGACTCGATCCCCGCCTGCGACGCCGGAAAATCCGGGTTCCCGTAAATATTCCACAATCCGAGATCCACCTGCCCCGGCTTCTGGCTCTCCGGAATCGCCAGAAACTGGCCCGTCCCCTGCGGCCTCGCCGGCGTCGGCGGCAGGAATGCGTCCGGCGTGGCCGCGCGCTCCGCCCAGCTCGGGATCGGAATCCGGGCGAATTCCCCTTCCCCATGCACCGCGTCGTACTCCCACTGCGTGGCTCCCGTGTTGTGAAAATCGAAATCCGTAAAGTGCGGCGCGGCGTGGCACGCGATGCAATTCCCGATTCGCGCCGTCGCCATCGGTTGCTCCGGAGACGGCTCGGCCATGAAGACTTTCAAGCCCTCCAGCTCCCGCGCGCCGAAGGCAAACGCCTGCGCATGCGTCCGGAAGGCGCCATCCTCCGCCGTCACGAAGACCGGCTCGGCCAGCCGGGAGACAAGGCCCCGCAACCGGCGGCTATACTCCAGATCGCCCTCGCCCGCCGCGGGCCGCCGCGGCAACCCGTTCTTTTTCAGAAAGTGATCGTACGGGCTCCGCTCGTACACGCCCTCGGCATCCACGCCGAACCGGAGCGTTTTCATGTACGCGTCCACGAAGGTTCCGATGCGCTCCAGAATCTGCTCGTCCGTCGCTTGCGCCACCTCCAGCCGCAGCGGCTCGGGCAGCCGAAATTCCCCGGGCAAGGCCGGGTCGGAGCCTGCCAGCACGGTGCGATAAGCCCCGCCGAACTCCGCTCCGCGAAAACTCGTCCCGTCGTCCTCCCGGATCACCTTGGCAATGTGGCTCAGCGCCTGCTCCCGCTCCTCCGGCCGCCAGCCGAAATTCCGGCCCGTGAAGGTGCCCTTGGCCAGCGCGGCGCCATCGGCGAATTCGCCGTCGAAATGCAGAAAAAAACTTCCGGGCCGCCCGATCGAGGCATTGGCCAGGGGCGGCGAATTCCGCACCGTCAGGCTCCGGCCGTCGCCGCGCTCCGGAATCGGCGAGCGGATCGCGAAGTCCGAGAAGGCCCGCGTGCCCAGGCCGTCCTCCCGATGTTCGTCCACCATGTGGCACACCCGGCAGCTCATCGCCTGCCCGGCGAACGCGCCCGGCACATTGAAATTCTGGGTCACCGTTTCTTCGAGCACCGGATCCCCCGCGGCCAGCGGGCGGTTTAAGTCGCCCCCGCTGTGCGCGTGGTAATACTGCGCGAACCGCGGCTCGAGAAACAGGCGCTGCCCCAGCGCGGCTTCCGGCGGCAACAGGCTGGCCCGTTCGGCGAACGCGCGGAAGAAAAGCTGCCGCCCCGCCGCCGGCACCGTGAATTGAACCTGCCCGAGGGCGTCCGCCCGTTGCGCCGGCCAGTTCGTCCAGCTTCGGAAATCTTCCGTGGCGGCCAGCCCATAGGCGGAGCCGCTCCGCCCGGACACCGTCAAGCGAACCGCCTCGTTCGAAACGGGCCGGATCGAGACATTGCTGGCTGGCGCTTCGGCCGCAGAGGCCGGCCCGGCCAGTAATGTCCCCCCCGCGGCCCACAGCACGGGGCGCCAGCGAACACGGCGTTTCATCGATCGCACATCGGCAGGACTCACCGCCCAACCGAGCCTCCATCATGGCCGAAATCCGCCCCGCGCGTCGATTCCCAAATGCTCCCCAGGCGCTGCCGGCTCATCGTTTGGAGTCCCGCGTTTGCGCGGTCGAGAGCCGGAAAACTCCCGGACCGCCTCCCGGCGGAACGAACGGGTCCAGATGCGCCCCGCCTGTCGCCGGGCTCTTCCCGCGTGGTTCTCCGGCGCTCTCGCCCGCTTGGCGTCCTTCGGCAAAACTAGGACATGCTTTGCTCGGCCTTCGTTACCCCACGCTCAGCCGTGCTTCGCTCCCTCGGCTTCGGGGATGCGCATGCTGTAGAAAGAGCGATACACGAAGACCAGCGCGATCAAGAAGAAGATCGCCCCGATCCAGGGCTTCGCGGGAGATTTCTGCATCTCGACGGCGATCTCGACCGCCAGCAGTCCGAACAGCGTGGTGAATTTGATGACCGGATTGAGCGAGACGGAGGACGTGTCCTTGAACGGATCGCCGACGGTGTCGCCCACCACGGTCGCGGCGTGCAGCGGGGTGTTCTTGGCCCGCATATCCACTTCGACAATCTTCTTGGCGTTGTCCCACGCGCCCCCGGCATTGGCCATGAAGATCGCCTGGAACAGCCCGAAAAAGGCCATCCCCACCAGATAGCCGATGAAGAAATACGGATCGAAAAACGGCAGCGCCAGCGAGAGGCAGAAGATCACGATGAAGATATTCACCATCCCTTTCTGCGCGTAGATGGTGCAGATCTTCACCACCTCCTTGCTATCCTCGATCGAGGCTTTTCCAGAATCCAGTTTGATATTCTCCTTGATGAATACCACCGCCCGGTACGCCCCGGTCACCACCGCCTGCGTCGACGCGCCGGTGAACCAGTAAATGACCGAGCCCCCCATCAGCAGTCCGAGCATCACGGCGGGTTGCACCAGGCTCAGATTCTCGACGACGTTGCCGTACCCCGGCGCGTTCTGCAGCAGCATGATAATCCCGAAGATCATCGTCGTCGCGCCCACCACCGCGGTGCCGATCAGCACCGGCTTGGCCGTGGCCTTGAAGGTGTTGCCCGCGCCGTCGTTCTCCTCGAGGAACTCCTTGCCC
>CAYZKY010000087.1:0-27372 GCA_964478815.1 uncultured Verrucomicrobiota bacterium | reverse complement strand
CGGCCCGACCTCTACGTCTGCAACGATTTCCTCCATTCCCGCGATCGGTTCTGGATCGGCCAGGCCGATGGCCGGTTTCGCGCGGCTCCGGCGAGCGTGTGGCGCGGGATGCCCCTCTCGTCGATGGCCATCGATGCCGGCGACCTGAATCGCGACGGGCATTGGGACTTTCTGGTGGTCGAAATGCTGAGCCGCGACCACCGGTTGCGGCAACGGCAGCGCGCCAATGTCTTGCGGCCGAGCCTGGGCACGCCGTGGGGCGACCCGGAATACCAGCCGGAGTGGCCGCGAAACACCCTGCACATGGGGCGCGGGGATGGGACGTTCGTCGAGACGGCGTGGATGGCCGGGCTCGCGATGACCGACTGGTCGTGGGGCGTCGCCTTTCTGGATGTGGATCTCGATGGTTGGGACGACATCCTCGTCACCACCGGCAACCAGCACGACGTGCAGGACATGGATGCCGCACAGGCGCCGCCGCAGCGCGGTGTGCCGATGCTGGCGCGCTATCCGCCGCTCCGCCTGGCCAAGCTCGCCTTTCGCAATCGCGGCGCTATGACCTTCCAGGAAGAAGCGGCGCGCTGGGGTTTTGCGGATGTCGGTGTCAGCCAGGGAATGGCCCTGGGTGATCTGGACAATGACGGCGATCTCGACGTGGTCGTCAACAACCTGAACGACCCGGTGGGGCTGTACCGCAACGACGCTTCCGCCCCACGCATCGCCGTGCGGCTCGCCGGAGCGAGACCGAATACCGAAGCCATCGGAGCCACCCTTCGCGTGCTGGGCAACGGCTTGCCGCAACGCCAGTCGCTCCAGGCCGGCGGACGGTACATGAGCGGGGACGAAGCCGTGCGGACATTCGCCGCGGGAACGGCGAGCAACCTGACCCTCGAAGTGACTTGGCCGAACGGCGCGCTGGCCCGTTACGAAGGCCTTTCCGCGAACCGCGAATATCGGATCGAACAAACCTCCGAGAGCCCCCCGCCCCATCCGGCGCCATCGCTCTCATCCTCCGCCGCACTATTCGAAGATGTCTCTTCCCGGTTGAACCACACGCACGCCGATGCTCCATTCGACGATTGGGCGCGGCAACCGCTCTTGCCGTGGCGTTTGAGCGAATTGGGACCGGGTCTTTCTTTCAGCGACGTCGACGACGATGGCCGGGACGATCTCATAATGGGCGCGGGGGCCGGCGGCTCACCCGGCTTCTTTCGGAATACAGGCGAAGGCCAATTCGCCCAGATGACCAACAGAACAGCGCAGACCAGAATCGAGCGTGACATGGCCGGATTTCTGAACCTCCGTCTGTCCGCAACCCATCGGCAATCGCGACGCATCGAGACCTATTCCTCGTACGAACACACGAATCGCCTCGGACGAGACTTGGAAATTCGCAGCGTGGGAGAGACCGAGCCTTCGCAAACCTGGCCACTAGCCGGTGGAGCCGCCGGGCCGGTGGCCAGCGCCGACATCGACGGCGACGGCGATCTCGATCTCTTTGTCGGCGGGCGGGCGCAGCCCGGCCGGTATCCGGCATCTCCTCAATCGTGGCTTTTTCTGAACGCGGGCGACGGACGATTCGCGCCGGAAGCATCACAGGCAGCCTTGTTGAGCGAGCTCGGGATGGTGTCCGGGGCGGTCTTCAGCGATCTCGACGGCGATGGCGATCCGGATCTGGCGCTCGCCTGCGAATGGAGCCCGGTGCGAGTCCTCCGCAACGAGCGCGGGAAATTCTCGGATGCCACCGAGTCGCTCGGGTTGGCCGGATTCACCGGGTTCTGGTCGGCCATTGCCACGGGAGATTTCGACAACGACGGCGCACCCGATCTGGCGGTGGCCAATCTCGGGCGCAACCAACACCGCGAAGGCCGCCTGCCCTGGCTGGCATATTACTTCGAGGCGCCAGCCGAGGGCGCATGGGGGCCGATCGAGGCCTTCACCGATCCGGCGACCGGACGTGTCGTTTCCTGGCGCGCCCGGGACGTCTTGGAAAAAGCGATGCCGCAGGCGCTGACCCAATATCCGACGCATCGGGCGTTCGCGGAAGCCAGCCTCGCGGAGATTCTGGGAGCACGATTCTCGCAGGCGAAGCGGTTAACGGTGAACACTATGGAAACGGCGATCTTCCTGAATCGCGGCGCGCGCTTCGAGCCGCGAGCCCTGCCGTGGGAAGCGCAGGTCGCCCCCGTTCAAGGGATCGCCGTGGCGGATTTCGACAACGACGGGAACGAAGATTTGTTCCTCGCGCAGAACCGGTTCTCGAACGAACTGGAAAGCGGGCGCGACGATGCGGGACGCGGGTTGGTCCTGCTGGGCGATGGCCGGGGCGCGTTTCGCCCACTGACCTCCCCCGAGAGCGGCATCGCGATTCTGGGCGATCAACGCGCGGCGGCCGTGGCGGATTTCGATGCGGATGGGCGAACGGATCTGGCCGTCACGCAGCATCGGGGAGCGACGCGCCTCTTTCGCAACACCGCAGCCTCCGCCGGTGTGCGCGTCGCGCTGCGCGGGATCGGCGAGAATCCGGATGCCATCGGCGCGGCCCTGCGGATTCGCACGCCGCAAGGCTCCGGTCCGTGGCGCGAGATTCAAGCCGGGAGCGGTTACTGGTCGCAACAATCCACCACCCACGTCTTCCCGAAATTCGCGGACTCCCGGCTCTCGGTCCGGTGGCCGAACGGCCAGACGAACGAGTATCCGCTCGGAAATTTGGCTCAGGTTCAGATCGACCAGACGACCGGTCCTGCTGCGCCGCCGCCGGGCATTAATCCTCCTTGAAGGTGGTGCGCTCGGAGAGCCAGATGAGGTCTTTGTTGCCCGGACAATTGACCGTCCAGGTTTGCCAGGCGTCGCCGCGATTGAGAATTTTGGGTTTGGTGCGCGGGTCCACCCAGCGATGGATCTCGGCGTGGCCGTCCGCGAAGGAGAGGCCGCCCGCGCCGTTGTGCAGACTCGAAGGCATGTCGACGATGCGGGTCTTGTCGAGCTCGGCGGGGCTGCGGTAAATGACGGCAAAATCGCCGTAATTGATGCTGTCGGGTGATTCGTCGATGAAGACGAAGGCATTCGCGTAACCGAGGCGGTCGATATCCGACAGCTTGCGAAAGATGCGAAAGCGGGAGCCGGCGGGATAGTAGGGTTTGCCGTGCGAGCCATTAAGCCAGTCGTCGGAAGAATTCATGGCCTGGCTCATCGAAAGGCTGCGCACGCGCGACATCGGCTTGCCCCGAATCCGCGCGGTGCTGCGATCCGCCGGGCACTTGTAAACGCCCGCCGCGCCGGAAGTGTACGGAGCCAGTTTGGCGTGCTGAGGATTCGTCAGATACAGCGTGTTCGTATTGTCGGCATTATCCGCGTCGAAACTCAGGATGCCCTTCACCCACCCGGAGAGTGTCGGGTTCAAGGCATTGTAGACCAGGTGATCGTTATGATCCTGCGCGTACAGAATCCACCCGAGCTGCAATTGCCGCAGGTTGTTCATGCAGGCGATGCCCGTGGCCTTCGATTTCGCCTTGGCGAGCGCCGGCAGGAGCATCCCGGCGAGAATGGCGATGATCGCGATCACGACCAGGAGTTCGATCAACGTAAAACCCGCGCCGGCGGATCTGACTCCGCGGTTCATCCGAAAGGCCGCGCTTCGTTCGCGAGTATTCATATCGATGTGCAGCAAGGGGCTATCGGGACAGCCTGAGCATGGAAGGCCGGCGCGCCCTGTCAATCCGCAATCCGGTCCCGGCCGGGTAAACGCATCTCAATTCGCTGGATTTCCCCTCATTCTGGGTAGCACGGGCGCCCTCGCCTGTGCCGTTCGGGCGCCTCGCCCGAACGTTCCCTCCGATCCAGGGGACGCTTCCGAAGCTTTTTGTTGCGTCGGCCCGCCTCGGGTATGATCGGAAGTGACGGTCTCCCTCCCCTTCCCGGGAGGGCGCACGCGCCCTCGCGTGCCGTCATCGGCGCCCTCGCCGATGACCTCGGCCTCTCTTCCCCCAAGCCTGACCGCCACTTTCGATCACACCCGCCCGCCTCATTGCCCCTTGCTGAATCGGCGAGGAATCGCTACACCGTCCTGCATGAAATCCGCCTCGTTCCTGCCGCTCTGTCTCGCCGCGCTCTCCCTTTCATTCGCCTCCGTTCCCCTCCGGGCCGCGGAAGATGCGCTGCGCATCATCGCCTTCGGCGCGCATCCAGATGATTGCGAAATTCAGGTCGGCGGCACGGCGGCCATGTGGGCCGCGCGCGGCCACAAGGTGAAGTTCGTTTCGCTGACCAACGGCGACATCGGCCACTGGCGCGAAGCAGGAGGCCCGCTGGCCACCCGGCGCAAGGCGGAGGTGGTCGAGGCCGCGCGCATCCTCGGCATCACCACCGAGGTGCTGGATAACCACGACGGCGAGCTGATGCCGACGCTGGAAAACCGGAAGTCGATCACGAAGCTGATCCGCGAATGGAACGCCGACGTCGTGCTCGGGCCGCGCCCGAACGACTACCATCCCGACCACCGCTACACCGGAATCCTCGTGCAAGACGCCGCCTACATGGTCACCGTGCCGTTCTTCTGCCCGGACGTGCCGCATCTCACCAACAACCCGGTCTTCATGTACTACCCCGATCGATTCGAGAAACCGAACCCCTTCAAGCCGGACGTCGCGGTCTCGACCGATGGCGTCATCGATCAGCGGCTCAAGGCGCTGGGCGTGATGGTCTCCCAATTTTACGAGGGCGGGGCGAATGGCTCACCAGCCTTGGTGCCCAGCGAACCGAAAAAGCAAAAGGAACGGCACCAGCAAGTGCGCGATTTCTTCGGCAAACGCTACCAAAACCAGGCGGACCGGTTCCGCGCCGACATAATCTCGTGGTATGGCGAAGAGCGCGGCCGGCAGGTGAAGCACGCCGAGGCATTCGAAATCTGCGAATATGGCCGGAAGCCGGACAAAGCCGAATTAGACCGGCTTTTCCCCTTCCATCAATCGAAGTAAAGGCCCCGCGTCGAGCTCACTCGCGATCGGCCTTCCCGAGCAGCGTCGCCAAATCCGCGCGATAAAGCCGATTAGTCGCGCCCAGATCCTCCGGCAGGAAATAGATCTGCCCACCCGAGATCGCCATTCCCTCGCGCGCCAATTCCGTCCCGTTCTGCTTCGGCAGCTCGATGGAGACAGGTTCGGACTCGTCCGCCAGGGAAAGGTCCAACACCATTAATCGACTTTGCGACGGAGTAGTGCTCGCCTCCGGTCCTTTCATCAATCCCGACGCGAATAGGCGGTTGTGATCGATCAGCTTCCAGTCCTGAACAGCCAAGCCCGTCTTGGGCTTGGTAGCGGCTTCTCCGTTGCTCGCAATTCCGAGGCCGCGGTCGGCCTGCCTGGCGCCAGCCAGCCTGGGCAGCGGGCGGCCATAGAAATCCCACCCATACACCTTCTCCGTATCCCAACTCGCGCCGAGCAGCCCTGTGGAATACCCCAGGACCGCCAAAGCGCCAATGTGGCCGACCACCGAAAACTCGAACTCCGGCTTGAGTACGCGGCCGGTTCGGATCGCAGCGATGGCGTAACCCCGGATCAGCGACTTCCCGCCGCGCCTGCTCTCGGCGAGCGGAATCCAAAGATGTTTGCCGTCGGACTGCATGCCACCGGGGTGATCGAGCGGCCGCCCGCCCTGCCCCGACGGAGTGATGTCCCATACGTACGGAGTGATGTCCCAGACGTCCCAATCCGTTCGCCCCGGAGCCGTGCGCAGGAGCAGCGCCCGCCGCGGCTGGACGTCGTCGCGCCGCGCCGTCACATAGAACTGGCCACCGACAATCTCCAGCCCCTGCGTATGCGCCCGGGCCGGACGCCCCTCGATGCGCAACGCCGGGAGATCGACCACGGCAAATTCGAGATCACCGGCCCGAGCCAGAGGCGGAGCCAGGACGGCGAGCCCCAAGAGCAAAATGAGACGACCGGCATGGGGTGTCATAGGGTCAAAGATTTCGGTGGCTCGTGTCCCGCAAGGATAGCTCCGCGAGCCGCTTCGGCCAGCCGATTCATCGCTACCTTTTGTGCCGGTCACCCCCGCCGCCAGACAAAAAAATCCCGCCCCGCCGCGATGGGTGTCGTTATTTGTAGCGAGCCGTGGAGGTGAAGGCGAAACCGACAGCCACAGGGGGCGTCGAACCAATTTTGCGGTCAGCCCCTCATTTTTGAGGAGGGAGGGGGCGAGTTTTATGGTGGGCGTCATGGCGGGAGACAAGCACCTCAAGATCGAGTACCGGTGCCCATCGCTTCCAGATGTAGAGCCGAGCCAAAATGGCTGGCATCGGCGTGGCGTTCGCTTAGGATGAGGACCGTGATGATCGAACTGCCGCTCGCGCAAATGACGACGGCCGAGAAGCTGGCCGCGATGGAAGCGCTGTGGGCCGCGTTGAGCCGGGAGGAACCGGACGTGCCCTCGCCCGCCTGGCATGCGCAAGTTCTTCAGGAACGCGAGGCCCTCCTCACCTCGGGACAGGAAACTCCGGTCGACTGGGAAACCGCCAAGGCGGAATTGCGGGCACGCTGCCGATGAACGTGCGCATCCTGCCCGGCACGATCTTCAACCTTGACTCATCCCATCCCCTGTCGTAAAGCAACACCATGACGACTCAATCTGAGGCGTCATTGCGAACCGCAGCCGTTCTCGCTCGAACCGCTCCGTTTCCCAATGACCCGCCGACAGCGGTAACTGTTCACGCACTCGGCATCTCCATGCCCACGTTGGGCGTACGTTCCCTCATTACCGTCCCGCCCGCCCGGCACCTGACACCCGCCTCCCGCGCGGAGGATTTACACACCGGGGCGACCGAGGCGGGCCCATTTACACAGGGATTTACACACCTTTACACACCCACTTACACAGATTTACACAGATTTACACACCAATTTACACACCCCACTTTTATCGCAATCGCCTCTGGCCCAATCATTTGCGAGAAAAAACGCCTCCCCGCGCGCCCTACCCCCCCCCTCCCCCACGCCCCATTTACACACTCCACCCCGGCCAGGATCGCCCGAAAAAGTCGCACCCGTTCCCGCGTAACTACCAGCACCGGGCCTCGGTCATTGGACGTAAGCCATGTCTGCCCTTTGGAGGCGGCGTCGTGTCTCGACCCCCACCTAAGGTTTTCGCTTGGCCGCCCAAAACCAATGAATACGAATCGAGTTTTTCGCCTTGGAGCCGCGGTGCCTTTGCTGGCGGCACTTCTGTTGCCGTGCCACCTGCTTGCTCAAAACCGCGGCGGGCCGCAGGGCCCGCGCGTCATCTCGCCGCAAGTGGAGGAGGGCAAGGCGAGCTTCCGCATTCTGGCCCCGAATGCCCAATCCGTGAAACTGAGCGGCTCGGACATTCCGGGGATGGGCCAGGGCAAGGAAATGATCAAAAACGGGGAAGGCGTGTGGGAAGTCACCCTCGAGGTGGCCCCGGGCTATTACCGCTACAATTTCAACGTGGACGGCGTCTCGGTGGTCGACCCGCGCAATCCAGCCACCAGCGAGTCCAACGGCAACACCTGGAGCCTCGCGAGCGTGCCGGGCGCGGCCTGGATGGACACGCTGGCGGTGCCGCACGGGGCCGTGGCAGAGGTATCTTACTACTCGTCGGCCCTCAAGCGCTCGCGCCGGATGCATGTCTACACGCCGCCGGGCTACGAGCGCGGGGAAGGTCGTTACCCGGTCTTTTACCTGCTGCACGGAGCCGGGGATTCCGACGATTCGTGGACGACCGTGGGCCGGGCCGGATTTATCCTCGACAACCTGATCGCCGAGAACAAAGCCAAACCGATGGTCGTGGTCATGACGGCCGGCCACACCGGAGCCTTCAATTTCGGCGAGCCGCGCCCCACCGTGGATGAATTCGCCGAAGACTTCGTCAAGGACGTGATGCCCCACGTCGAATCCCACTACCGGGTGCGGACGGAGCGAAAGGACCGGGCGATGGCCGGGCTCTCGATGGGGGGAGGCCAGACGCTGAACATCGGAATTCCGCACCTCGAAAAGTTCGCCTGGCTCGGGGTGTTCAGTTCGGGCGTGTTCGGCATCAACGGGGGAAACCGCCCCGGCAACGCCCCGCAGGGCCCGAGCTACGAGGAACGTCATCAAGCGATCCTCGACAACGCCAAACTCAAGGACGGCCTGAAACTCTTCTGGTTCGCCACCGGCAAGGATGACTTCCTCATCGAAACCTCGCGAGCCACCGTGGAAATGTTCAAGAAACACCAGTTCGACGTCGTCTACCAGGAGACCGACGGCGCCCACACCTGGATCAAATGGCGCGAATACCTGCACGAATTCGCCCCGCAGTTATTCCAGTAGGCCGAAGCCTTCTCCCAGCCCTGGCGAGGTCGTCCCATCGCAGCCCAGGCCCAAGCGAATTGTGGCCGCGCGCCTTTCGCTGGGCATCGCCCTCCACCGCTGGATGCGCCACCACCCATCGAAACCGCAACCCGAACCATCAATGAGCGCATGAATCAAGCTATCCTAAGATCTCACTGTTTTGTCCTATGGCGAAATGAAATCATGCGCAACCTGAAAGTCATTCACCACCGCGGCAGAACTGACAGCCTGGAGTTGCCCGTTTCGCCGTACAAAATTAGATCGCAGCTTGCACCCATCACTTCCTAATTGCTTTGGTTTTCTTTGGTTCTGAAAACACCTGAACCGGTCGGGCTGCTGTCAACCACATGTCGGCTGAGAATGGCCCCCTTTTTATCAATGACAACATAACCATGCTCAACATAGCCTTGAGCGCTGATTTCATAGAAGTAAAATTCATCAGAGGGGCCCATTACGGCCTTCATTTTACGCATGTCTTCGACCACAAGATCGTGGCCAGCTTTAAAGATTTGCGTAAGTCGATCGATGCGTTTTATCGCTTCGGCGCAGTTTGTTGAACCTTGCTTCACCATCTCCAAAGCACCTAGAGCGATGTCGGTCGTCGCAAACGAATAATCTGTAACTAAATCGGGTCGATACCTGTATAACTCCAGTATTTCCTTTTGATGTTGGATGCGAGTACGCGAGGAATTTTTATTTTGAATTGCGCACGATGCTAAACCAAGCAATAGCAAGCAATTGACTGTTATCAGCCGTCGGCGCACAAAACATCCAACAAATAGGACGGACCTTAAAGCAAAACATCGCTTTGGAGCACGCCCGCCCCGCCGATTTAGCGAGAATCGCGTCTGCGTCGAGTTCATTCAGACGATTTTCTGCCTGCGGAAGTGAGTGTCAATCTTGTTTAGGCCCCAATTTGGAAGGACTGATTGGCCGCCACCAGCCGTCCTGGCGGTTGCAGCGCCCCGCGATCCGCTGGAGCGCGACAATCGAGTCGCTCGCCACCAACGCAGGCTCCTTCTCCCGCCAGCGGGCGTTGGCGTCGCACGAGAAGCCGCCGGATGGCTGGAAGTTGGGGAAGCGCAGGCTAAGGACACTCCGGCCGAAGCGTTCGTCAGTCTTGCGGTGTGCTTGCCCTCCAACGGGCCTCAAACTTTTAGCGGCAAGGCGTAGAGTTCCAGGAGGCCGCGCAGCGCTTCGAATTCCGGATCTTTGTGGACCAGGGTGGCGTTGAGCCTCCGGGCGGAGGCGGCCACGAAGGCATCAGCGAACGAGAGTTTGTGGGCGGCTTTGATTTCGGCGGCGGCGGCGCAGAGCGCGTCATCGGAGTGGAGCCAATGGACCGGCAATATTCTGAGGTCGGCCAGGCGCTGCCGGGCGGCTTCTTCTCCTTCTTCCTGGCGGGTAATGTAGTCGATTTCGGTAAGGCTGACGAACGACGCGTGCAAGCCCAGCCCGCCGACAATGGCGCGCGTGATGAACTCTTGCACCTCATCCGCCCCCGGTTCCTCGCCGGTGAGCGCGAGAAAAGCCGAAGTGTCCAGCACGATGCGATCAGCCACGGGCACGTTCCTGGGCGCGCGCGGCCAGGAGTTTGGCCAGCAAGCCGGAGCTTTGGCTCGATCCGCGAAGGCGCCGCAAGGCGGCTCGCTGGCGTGTTTCGACCGGCGAGACGCCCGGCTCAAGGGCCAAGGCGGGCTCGGCCGGAGCCAGTTTTTCGGCCGCTTCCAAATGCTGGGCAGCGGAAACTGTCATGGAGTCAAGGTAAGCCTCGGCGGGCCGAATCGCAAGGGGGGCGCGCATGAGCGGCATCCTCGACCACTTCCGTGAGCCCGTCCCGGCGGGGGATGTTCCGTTCGCCGAGTTGCGCGCCAAACGTATAAGAATCGAGCCCGGCCAGGCGCGTGCGATAATTTCAGGCGGTCACCTCGTTTCTCCCAAATCCTCGGCCAATAAACCAAACCTCCTCTTGTGCATCCGCCTCCCCTGCGGCATGCTAATCCTATGATCGCGAACCCAAACTCGCGGTCGCCCGGATCGATTCCGAACAACAGGCGCGACAGCTTCGCCCCTCCTGTTCCGATTCTCCGCCGCGCGACCCCGCCGAACCGCCGTGTCCCTTCCTCCGGGAAGAGCCCCGGAGGGGTGTCCCATGCCCCAATGGCCCTAGTCGCCCCCCTCCCGGCGCTCCCCATCCTGCCATCGCCAAGACCGAGCGCCCACCCCCACGAAACCCGCGTAAATAGGACTTCCTGCGCGCAAATTAATCCGTCCTTGACCATTTTTAACCTCCTCCCGTCACCCAGGAAGTCTACATTTCCAGCACCCGAATCCTCGCTCGCCTCTCCCGTCCTCTTCGCTCAAAAAAATAGGGGGGGGGTGTCCGCAAAATCGGTTCGGCGGCCCTCGCGGTCTGGCGGCTTCGCCTCTTCACCTCCGCGGGCTCGGCGCTGGATTTGTCGGCGCGGTTCTGGAAATCTCTTCGGAGTTTCCATGAGAACGATGTGTTGCCGATCCATTCTCGCCTCCGCCGCCGTGCTGTTGGGTGCCGTCTTCCATCCGCATGGCCGCGCGGATGACGGCGACCCGGTGCTGCAAACCGAAAAGGACTGGGTCGACGGGCGCTGGCAGGAAACGGAGGTGGGCCCTTTCTTGGGCGCTACCTTCCAAACGCCCCGCCGCGCCACCTATAAAGGAATCGCCGTCAAACTCGGCGCCCGCCAGGAGGCCGCGATCTGCTTCGACACGGATCTGCTGCGCTACTCGGCCGGCTGGACGGATGGGTTTCTCAAATTCTCGCCCGCGCGCTACGGCTTGATCCAGGCGCCCGCGCCGGCTGGAACGGTGCGGTTTACCAGCGATTCGGTCCCCGGCTGGGCGCGGCAAGGCTCGTTCGCCGATCCTCGCCCGCTGCGGCTCGGGCCCCTGCCGCGCGAATGGGCACACTATCGCGGCTTGCACCTTGGGCCCGCCGGCCGCGTCGTGTTTTCCTATTCCGTCGGCGAAGCCTCCGTGCTCGACTCTCCCGGGTTCGAGAGCGAAGCCGGCCTCGGCGTTTTTTCGCGTTCGCTGCAATTCACCGGCCCGACCGATGGCCTCGTCCTGCGAGTTCTGGACGAACCGGAGGCGCGCCCCAGCCAGGAGCTCGGTTCCACCGGGCTGGCCGCCTTGGCCATTGGCAACGATCTGCTCCTCGCCGGCCTGGCGGGCGGCGGTGGCGAACTGGTGGCGGAGGGCGGCGCCATCCACCTGCGCGTGGCCGCAGGCGCGAAGTCGCTGCGGATTCTCTTCGCCCGGGCCTCGCGGGAGCAGATTCCCCTCTTCCAGCGCCTCCTCACCGCCGCGCGCCCGGAAGCGCTGGATCGCATGATCGAGGCTCCTGCCGCGCATTGGCCGCAGGTGCTCGAGACGCGCGGCACCGTGGATCGCACTTCGACGGCCTTCGCCATCGATACGATTACCGTGCCTTACGAAAACCCCTGGAAGGCGCTGATGTTTACCTCGGGCCACGACTTTTTCGAGAACGGCGATGCCGCCGTGGCCACGATTCATGGCGATGTCTGGCGCGTCAGCGGCCTGGATGATCGCTTGGAGAAACTCCACTGGAAGCGCTTCGCCACCGGGCTGCATCAGCCGCTCGGCCTGAAAATGGTGCGGAATCGCGCGATGGTCATCGAGCGTGATCGGCTCACCATTCTGCACGACCGGAATGGCGACGGAGAAGCCGACTTTTACGAGAATTTCAACAACGACTGCCTCTCTGCTGGAGGCGGGCACAGCTACGCCACGTCGCTCGAACAGGATAGCCAGGGCAACTTTTACTTCGCCAAATGCGCCGAAGAAACGCCGCACGGCGGCACGCTCATCAAGGTCGCCGCCGACGGCAGCCGCCTGGACGTCGTGGCCACCGGCTTCCGCAATCCGAATGGCCTCGGCATCGGCCCCGGCGATGTAATCACCGTGGCGGATCAGCAAGGCAATTGGGTGCCGGAGACCCGCCTGGACATCATCAAGCCCGGCGGCTTCTACGGCTACATGCCGATGCACAAACGCGCCGCCGAGCCCGCCACGTACGATCTGCCCCTCGTCTGGGTCCCGCGCACGCTCGATAACTCCGCCGGCGGCCAGGTCTGGGTTCCCGAAAATCATTGGGGCCCGCTCGCCGGACAGATGCTCCACCTGTCCTTCGGCCGCTGCACCATGATGATGGTCTTGCGCGACCGCGCCAACCCAGCCCAGGGCGCAGAAGTTCCCCTGCCCGGTCGTTTCCTGTCCGGCGTAATGCGCGGCCGGTTCCACCCGGGCGATGGCCATCTCTACCTCACCGGCCTGCGCGGCTGGCAGACCGCCGCCGTGCGCGACGGCTGCCTGCAACGCGTGCGCGCCACCGGTGCCCCGGTGCATCTCCCGGTCGCCTACACCGTGCGGACGAACGGCCTCGAACTCATTTTCTCCACCCCGCTCGCCCGGGACATCGCCGAGGATGCCGGCAGCTACTCCGCCCTCCAGTGGAACTACCGGTGGACGTCGAAATATGGCTCGCCTGACCTTTCCGTGCGCGATCCCGCCCAGGAGCGCCGCGATCCGGTGCAAATCGCCCGCGCCCGCCTCGCCGCGGACGACAAGACGGTCTTTCTCGAAATTCCCGACCTCGTCCCCTCCATGCAATTCCGCCTCGAGTACAATCTCGAAACCGCGGACGGCACCGAGGTGAAAAACCGTTTCTACACCACCATCCATCAGACTCGCCCGCATCCGCTTTGAGTGCCCTGCCCCCTCCCGCCATGCATACGTTTAGCCCGCCAGTTGCCCGCCCGCTCGTCTGCACCCGCCGCTCCGTGCTGAAATCGCTGGCCGGGCTCGGCCTGCTGTGCGCGAGTTCCGCCGCGGCTCCGGCGGCGGAGGCGGATCGCTGGCGTCTTTCCTTCGGTCTGAACGGCTTCGAATCGGGTGTCCGCAAATATCGCAAGAACTATCCCATCTGGGAGATTCTTGAATTCGCGCAGCGCCACCGGTTCGAGGGCATCGAACTCGTCTCGAACTGGCCGGCGGGCGAATATCCCCTCAGCCACGAAGCCAGCCGCATCGCGTCTCTCCGTGGTTTATACGACAAGTACGGCCTGCGCATTTTCTCGATCCAGCTCTCCGCCGGAGGCGCATTCGATCCCAGCGAAGAGGCTCGAACCCGCTGGCTCGAGGAGTTCCAGGAGCGCGTGAAATTCGCGCGCGCCGTGGGCTGCGCGTGTGTTGGGCTCTGGCCGGGCGGCGGCTTGCGCGGGCAGACGATCGAGCAGGCCATCGAACGCCTCGGGCAAACCTTCCGCCGCGCTGGTGAACTCGCCGCGCGCGAGGGCATCCAACCCGCTTTCGAAATCGAGCCGCCCTTTGTCTTCAACACCGAAGCGCACCTGCGCGCCATTCTCCAGGCGGCCGACCACCCCAACCTCAAGACCATTTACGATCCGAGCCATTTCGATCTCATGAGCGGCTCCGTCGGGCGTCCCCACGAGATGCTCCGGCGCATCGGCGTCAAGCACATCGGCTACGTCCACTTCACCGATTGCGACGGCACCTTGCGCGACGGCGGCACCTCGAAGCACCTCGCCGCCGGCGAGGGCCATATCGATATTCCCGCCACCTTCGCCACGCTCCGGGAAGGCGGTTTCCGCGGCTGGATCAACATGGATACCTGGGAAGTCCCCGATCCCTACGCCGCCGCCCTGGCTGGCCAGAAGGCCGCCCAACTCGCGCAACGCTCCTGAATCCGATGGCCCGAATTCGGGAGCACCGTCCGCTCTCTCCTGCCGATTCTCCGCCGCCTTGATCAGCTCACGGCCACCGTTTCGCGGCGCGTCTTTTTCCGCGCTTCGATCTTTAGTGACCCGGAAGTCCGTCCGATTAACTCAAGGTGAAGACTTTGGGCTCCACCCGTCATTTTTGGGCGATTTGCCTCAGCCTGGCGTTTTGCGCCGTTTCGACCGTCCCACTAGCTCGTGCGCAAGGCACCGTTCCCCAAGCGCTGGATTGGACCGATCTCTACGAAGACACCGTGGTCATCGGCCACCCCTTCCCTCTTGCCGCCGAATCCAGCAGCGGCCTCCCGGTGACCCTCCGGGTCGTGGAAGGTCCTGGCACGCTGGAGGATGGCATGCTGACGGTCACCGCTCCAGGGCATGTGCTGGTCATAGCCGAGCAACCCGGCGACGAGACCTACGCCCCCGCCGAACTCAAGTTTGGATTCTATGTGCCGTATGTCGTCCTCCGGCAAGTCAACCGTTTGGAGACCTACGGCGCCCGCGGGATGGATATTTCAGGCAACTTGCTCTGCCTGGCGGATGATGCGAGCGGCCTCCTCACTCTGGATGTGCGCGATCCCATCCACCCGGTTCGCCTCGGCCGAATCGCCATGCCCGGCGCGGCTCAAGCGGTTCACCTCGCCGACAGCACGGCCTATGTGGCCGCCGGCCGCGGCGGCCTGCAAATCATCGATCTGCGCGATCCCGCGCGGCCCATTTCCGCAGGCCAGTTTCGCACGAGCGGCTCTGTGCAATCGGTTCAAGCGGTGGGGAATCGCGTCTTCGTCGCGGATACGACCCTTGGATTGCTCGTGATCGACGTGAGCGACCCGGCCAACCCCATCGAAATGGCCCGGCTCGCCTTGGGTGCCGGAGCGTATGGCGTCAAGGTGGTCAACCAAACCGCCTTCGTCGCGGCTGGGGTGGCCGGCCTGATCGTGGTCGATGTCAGCAATCCCGCAAACCCCTTCCGCTTAGGCGCTTACGATACCGGAGGCTCGGCCCATAGCGTGGCCGTGCAGGGAAATCTGGCCTTCGTCGCGAATCTCCACTCCGGCTTGCACATCGTGGATGTAGCGATTCCCGCGCAGCCCGTCGAAACAGGCCAGTATGCCACGTCCTGCGGGTACTACGAAGTCCAGGTTCATGGCCCGCACGCTTACCTCGCCGACGGCGACTGCGGCGTGCATATTCTCGATATCAGCGATCCCTCCAACCCAATAAATCTGGGAGGCACCTACTGGAGTGACGCACGGGCTCTCCGCCTGGCGGGCCATTTCCTCTTCGTCGCCGACACCGACGCCGATCCTTACACCCCGAGCGAATTGCTGGCCTTCGAAGTCCGGTTCGGCCTGCCGCAAACCATCTCCTGGACCGGCGTCACAAGCCAATTTCTCGATCTCGGCCAATCCTACCCCTTGGGCGCGACGGCCAGCAGCGGGCTGCCGGTCTCGCTCCGCGTCCACGGTCCGGCCATCCTGGCCGATGGCGCGATCACCGTTACCGGGCCGGGCCCCGTGGCCGTCACCGCGGAACAGCCCGGCGACGCCACTTACCGGGACGCCGAACCCGCGGTGCGCCATTTCAACCTGCGCCACGCCGTGGGCACGCCGGCGGGCCGCTTGCCCGTCGGCCAGCGGGCGTCGCGGGTGCAGCTCGCGGGGAACCGCGCGTATGTCACGGCCGCGAGTGGGGGGCTGCACCTCTTCGATCTGAGCGACCCAGACAGCCCCAGGCTGATCAGCCGCTACGCGACTCCAGCCGTGGCCACGGACTTCCGGGTCGTCGAGAATCTGGCCTATGTTGTGTCCAGAGGCGCCCTCGAAATCGTGGATCTCATCAACCCGGACAGCCCCGGCCGGCGAGGAACCTTCGCCACCAGGGGCAGTTCCACGTCCCTCGATGTCGCAAGCGGTTATGCCTACATCGCCGATGAAGCCTCCGGCCTCGAAGTGATCGACGTGCGCGATCCCGCCCGCCCGGTGCGCGTGGGGGGCTACAATACTCCCGGGACGGCGCGCGACATCCACGTCCTCGGCGACTACGCCTACATCGCGGACGGGGGAGCCGGACTGCAAATCATCGATATTCGCAACCCCGCCAGCCCGCGTCTGGCTGGCACGTACGACCGAAGCAACGGCACATCCCTGGACAGGTTGGGCGACGCCTTGGCGGTCCAGGTTGTCGGCCGCTACGCTTACCTGGCCGATGGGCAAGCGGGAATGCAGGTGATAGACGTCCGCCAGCCGGCCAATCCGGTGCGCGTGGGCCGGGCCGATGTGCCTAATTTTCCCCGCAGCGTGAGGGTGGAGGGCCAGTACGCCTATGTCGCCCTCAGCACGGTTCCGGAAGTGCAGGTGGTCGACATCAGCAACCCCGCCGCTCCGGCCATTGTCGGGGTGATCGCGCAACAGGACGAGGCGGAAGACACCGACATTCTGAACGACCGCTTGTATGTGGCCGATCGCAAGGGTTTGCAGGTCTTCAAGCTGGCCTTCGGGCGGACGCAAACACTCGCATGGACCGGCACGGCGAACGAGGCGCTCGGGTTCGATCGCCCCTATGCGCTGGGCGCAGCAGCCAGCAGTGGATTGCCCGCAACCGTGCGCGTGGAGAACGGGCCAGCCACCTATGCCAACGGCGAAATCACGGCGACCGGTTCCGGCACCGTCACGATGACGGCAGAGCAGGCCGGCGACGAAATCTATCTGCCCGTCCGAATCACCCGCCATTTCAACGTTCGGCGGGCCGAAACGCGTCTGCTGAGCCAATTCGACACTCCGAGTTTTTTGAAGGGCCTCCACATCGTCGGAGATTACGCGTACCTGGCGGATGGACGCGGGGTGTTGATCCTCGACGTGAGCGATCCAGCGCATCCGGTACATTTGAGCGAATACCGGGTTGACTCGTATTGCCAGGGCGTCTGGGTGTCCGGGAATTATGCCTATCTGGCCGCCGGTGACGACGGCGTGCATATCATCGACGTGAGCGACCCGGCAAACCCGGTGCTGGCGGGGCATAGCGCCACCGGCAACTCGGCCAGCGCCGTGCAAGTCGTCGGTTCCATCGCCTACGTCGCGAACGGGTCGGGTGGTTTCGTGGTGCTGGATGTGGGCGACCCTCAGAGCCCCAAGCTCTTGACGCGCATCAGCACAGGCGGTTTCGCCGTGGACATCCATGTCGCCGAAGGATTTGCCTACCTCACGGTTCAATCCAGCGGTCTTCTGGTCTACGATGTGAAAGATCCGGCGAAACCCATTCGCATCGCCCAGTCCGACACGGCGCACATTGTGTCCGAAGTGGATGCCATCGGCCAGCGCGCCTACGTCGCCGAATCGCAGGGGCTTCGGGTGATCGATCTGGCCGATCCGGCTCGTCCTGTCGAATGGCCTGGCTACGGTTTTCCCTGGGGCACTCGGCCGCACGGTCTTCAGTTGCTTGGCGACTATGCGTATCTGGCCGTCGATGGATACGGTTACCCTGGGTCCGACGCGATTGTCGGCGGCGGTCTGCGCGTAATCGACATCAGCAATCCGGCCAACTCCATCGAGGTGGGACGCCACGACACGGCGGCGCGGACGGAGGCGGTCCAAGTGGTGGGAAACCGGGTCTATCTGGCTGCCGGGGCGGCGGGCCTAATGATCGTCGAGGTCAGTTTTCGCGACCCGCAATCGCTCGATCTGGAACTCCCCGCGAATCTCCCGCTTCAGAAAAAGCCGATTCATTCGCTCGGCACAGCCACGAGCGGGCTTCCGATCGTTTACTCGGTGGTGGCCGGTCCAGCCACTTTCGAGCACGGCCAGCTTCGCCTCACCGGCCTCGGCCCGGTCACCCTCCGCGCCGAGCAATCTGGCAACGAACAGTATCTGCCGGCCCGCGCTGAATGGACCATCAACGTGACTCCGCCGCAGCTCCGCGTCCGCCGCCGCGCGGGCAAACCGGAACTCCACTGGCCCGCCGGCCTCTCCGGCTACAAACTCCAGCGCGCCGACTCCCTCGCCCCCGGCACCCGCTGGAATGACGTCTCCGCTGCGCCGCTCGAAACCGACGGCGAAGCGCATCTCCCCCTCGCCGATGCCGAGACCGCCGCCCCGCACGCCTTCTTCCGCCTCGTGGCGCCTTAAACCGCACATGCCACTGCTAGCTCTGGTACGGCTGTACTAACACTTACGATCAATCCAGACCTGCTCGGACCGTTGCGCATCAAGGATGGAGTGGACCACGATGCGCGTCGGTTCGACGGTAAAAAAATGCTTTGTAGGGAAATCGTTTCACCAGAACGCGCCGGATGGCCAAGTCGCGATCCGCTAAGGGATAGATCTCAGGTTCTCGGGCTGCTTTGCGCAACGCCGCCACGACTTCACGCAGGAAATCCACCCCGAGTCCGGCGGTTTGACTTTCATACCAGCGGTGAGCTTCTCTCAGATCTTCCTTCGCCAGCCGCAGTAACTTGACCGATCGCTCGGTCACAGACGCCGTCCAAGAATTTCGGAGACGGCCTCGTCCAGGTCCACCACCCCCTCCGGATTACTTCGATACATCGCCAGCCGGCTTTCAAGCAGCGTGCGTTCAGCCGCCGATAAGTTCCCGCCGCGAAGCGCTTCAATCCGGTCGGCGACTTCGGTCAATTCATCTGGCGACAGTCCTTCCAACTGTTCGAAAAGCTCCGCTTTGATCATAAAGGGAATATACTTGAATCGACTGGCCGGTCGAACGCCAGCTCCACCTGTTCCCTCACTCCTGCGCCAGCTCCCGGAGCATCGCCACCGCTTCCTCCGCGATGCGTTCGCCCGTGCCCGGCTCGGCGTAGCTGTGGTATCCGGTCCACACCTGGTAACCGCCCAGCTTGTGCCCTTCCAGGTTCGGCAGGTAGCCGATCCAATCGTTCGCCAGCTCCGCGATGTAGGTATGGCGGAATGGCGACCGGTTTTTGATATCCAGCCCGAGCTGCGTGAAATACTCGGCCGGCACGCCAACCAGCGCGATATCGCCGATCCGCAACACCTGCACCCACGTCTCCCGTTCCTCTCCCTGCCGCGCCGCCAGGTCCGCCCGCATCTTGCGGAAAACCTCCGCGATCGTATCCGCCCCCGCCGGCGCGTACTTGCGGCAATACCGCTCCACCGCCGCCGCTTCCGCCGCTTCGTCGAACTGCCGCACCCGGAATTTCACCGGCCGCTTCAGCGCACGGATCGCTCCCACCTCGCGCGCCTTGGCCTTCTCCAAGGTCTCGCGCACGGCCTTCTTCATCCGGTTCGCGCATTCCTCTCCCGAAAAATTCAGGTTATGTGTCGAGCCCGAAGCTCCTTCCAGAAACGTCACCACGCCGCCGAACTCCGCTTCTAAATCCTGCGCGGCCAGCCCGTAAAACCCCGGCGACCGCTTCCCCGGCTGGCGCGTGCCGATCGTATGCGTGCTGTGGTTGAAAATGACGGAGCGCCATTTTCCGCCGGCATCCTTGAACCCGAGCACCGGCAACTCCGGATCGAACGGCCCCGTCGCCCGCACGAAATTCGTCCTCGGCCCGATCCAGTAGATCATCCCGTCATCCAGCAGGACCCGGCTGTTCTGTCCTACGGTGGACTCTTCGCCCAGGCCAAAGAAGAACTGGCCGCTCACCAGATTCGAGGCCGCCTTCTTCACCGCCTCGACCATCGCCGCTTGCACCCGCTTGGTGAACGTCTCGTCCTCGTCGTAGCCATGCACCTTGAGCGTGCTCGGCGCGTGATGCGTGTGGGTGCAATTGATCAGGATGTGCGAACCCTCGATGGCCGTAGCGCCCTCGATCTCGGCAATCACTGGGTCCAGCCGCTCCCGCGTCATCATCAGGACGTCGCACGCCACGATCGCCGCCCGCACCCCGTCCTTCGCCACCACGGTCGCCACCGCGCGCAATTTCCCCTCCTGTCCCGCCGCCTTCCCCGGCGTGATCCCCCCCGCGATCACCATCGCATCGTCCGCCTCGATCTCCACCGCCGCGGCCCCGATCCGCAACTCCCCGGCATGGCCCATTCCCACCCAACCGAGGACAACCACCAGGCAGATCAGCGCAAGGTTATTGGAGCGTTTCATCGGAGTATCCTGAACACGCTGCCTCCCCTCGACAAGCCTCTGCTTTGCCGCGTCAGAAATCTCCACCTCTCATCCTGTTGCGTTTGGGCATGGTTACCTGGTCTTTTGTGATAGCGAACGATTGGTCGTTCGATTTTGCCTTTTCTTGTGGATGACGGTTCTGGACAATATGGAATGCTCGAAATGGTGCGTTCCAGACATCGAAATCGGTGGCTTGCTTTAGCGCTGCTCATCCATGCGCTTTTCCCGGGGAGAGGGTGGTCTCAGACGCGCTTGGGAGAAGATCTGAAGGAATTCGAAGGGCGTTACGAATATCTCAGTGGGGGCTCGATTTATTTTGCCGGGTCCCCTCGCGACGGCGTCCTGCACGCGATTCTGGACGAGGGCAAGTACCCGTTGAAGAGAACAAGCGAAGGTGTCTTTACCGACCGGGAAGGTTCGCGCGTCGTTTTCGAGCGCGGGGAGGCTGGCCGAATCTCGGGCTACCGGCTCCATCAGGCGAAGGCGACGAACTTCTTTCATCGAATCGCAGACGCGCAGTTTCCCGTGACGATGTGGTTCGCCCGGCGCTCACCGGGAAATGCGCCGTATCGGTTTACCGCGTCGATTCCACCGGACTTGCAGGACGGACTGGATGTTGGATCGCTCCAGGACGCCGGGCTCGATGTCGCCTTGATCGGAAAGATGGTGGAACAAATTGCCAACGAAACCCACAAGAATGTGGATGGCGTGCTCCTGCTTAAAAAGGGGAAGTTGGTTCTCGAGGAGTACTTCTACCAATACGATCGCGACAGACTGCATCAACTCAGATCTGCCACGAAAAGCGTGGTGTCGGCGTTGGTCGGCATCGCGTTGGACAAGAAACTGATCGCGAGCAAAGCAGAAAAAGTGCTTCCGTTCTTCCCGGAGTACGAAATCAAGAACCTTTCGGCGGAAAAGCGGGCCATCTCTCTGGAACATTTGCTGGCGTGTAATTCCGGCCTCGCGTGCGAAGACGGCAATCCGGCCTCGCCAGGAGAGGAGCAAAAGATGAATGCCAGCCTCGATTGGGTCCGATTTGTTTTGGACCTGCCGATGATCGATGCTCCGGGCGCGAGCGGAAGGTACTGCTCGGGTGGGGTAATTCTGCTGGGGCGAATCGTGGAAAAAGCGAGCGGCCAACGGCTCTCGGACTTTGCCGCGGAAAACCTGTTCGGGAAGCTCGGCATCACGAACTACCGATGGAACTTCAAGCCGGACCGCTCAAGCTTCGACGATGCCTGCCAGTTGCACATGCGCCCGCGCGACATGGCGAAGCTTGGAATGCTCTACATGAACGAGGGCCGGTGGAAAGGAAACCAGGTCATTTCGCGAGAATGGGTCACCGCTTCCCTGTCCCAGCACTCGGTCGTGAGGGGGACGGATTACGGATATTTGTGGTGGCGGCAGTGGTTGAATGTGAACGGGACAAGAATGGAAGGGGTGACGGCGAAGGGAAATGGAGGGCAGCGGATTTATCTATGGCCGAGCCTGGACCTGGTGGTGGTGATCACCGGAGGGAACTATAACGAGCAATCGCCTTCGGATGAGCTTCAGGTGAGGTATATCCTGCCGGCAGTCATGAAGTAGAATCGAGTGGAAGATCCTGCGAGTTCAGATCGAAACTTGCCAAAATCGAAGGCTCCCGAGTTGCCGGGCTTTCCCATCGCTTGCCTTGCGGATGGGATGCTCCAAGGGTTATCTTTGCACTGTGAGTTCGATCGCCGAAATCGAGGATGCGGTGTGCCGGTTGAGCCCGGACGACTTCGCGAGGTTTTCTGCCTGGTTCGATGAGCGCCGCAGCAGGCTGTGGGACCGCCAGATCGAAGGCGATGCGGCGAACGGGAAATTGCTGGCTCTATACCGGCGATTAAACGACGACGAGCAACCGCAGGTGCCTCTGGATGAATTCCTCGACGACCCGCAGCTTTCGCGAAAGGTTCCGTAAGCTGCCGCCCGATATCCAGCGCCTGGCTCGATAGAACTTCAGACTCTGGCTTCAAGACCCGTCCCATCCCTCCTTGCAGTTCAAGAAGGTTGGGCTGTTTTGGTCAGCCCGCGTGGGCCGGAGCCATCGAGCTGTGGCCTTGTGGCAAGGCGAAACGGTCGAATGGTTTTGGATCGGTTCCCACGATGAATACGAAAGTTTGATCCGTTGAACCCGGCCAGCCCTTCGATTTTCTTTTCCATTCGCGCGCTTTGCCCTTAAATCGCCGCCCATGCGTTGGCGGAAAGCAACCTTGATCGGCGTCGGCCTGCTCGGCGGGTCCATCGGTCTCGCTTTGAAAAAGCGGGGCCTGGCCGCGCATGTCCAAGGCTACGTCCGCACGCGGGAGCGGGTCGCCGAATGCCTTGGCGCCGGCGCGGTCGACACCGCTTCCACCGATCTGCTCGACTGCGTGAGCGGCGCGGACCTCCTGATCTTCTGCACGCCGCTCTCGAATATGGAGCCGCTGGCTCGCGCCATGCAGCCCGCAGTCGAACCCGGAGCCGTCGTCACCGATGTCGGAAGTGTCAAAGGCACCGTCGTGGAAACCTTGGAGCCGCTTTGCGCCGCTGCGGGGGCGCGGTTCGTCGGCAGCCACCCGATGGCGGGCTCGGAAAAGACCGGTGTCGGTGCCGCACGGGCCGAACTCTTCGAACGCGCCGTCTGCGTGGTCACCCCCACCCCCCGCACCGATCCTGCTGCCCTGGCCGCCACCGAACAATTCTGGGCTTCCATCGGCGGCCGCGTCCTCCGGCTCGATCCCGCGCGCCACGACCAGCTCGTGAGCCGCACCAGCCATCTGCCCCACTTTCTGGCCGTCCAACTGACCCGCCTCGTCCTTGGCGCGGGCGAAGCCGAAAGCCGCGGACGTCTCTGCGCCGGTGGCTTTCGCGACGGCACCCGCGTTGCCGCCGGCTCGCCCGAGATGTGGCGCGATATCGCCCTCTCGAACCGCCGGGAACTCGCCGCCGCGCTCGATGAGTTCGGCCGCTCCCTCGAATCGTTGCGTCAAGCCGTGGCGGCGGGCGACACCGCGGCCATCGAGTCCATTCTGCGCGACGCACGGGCCTTGCGGTCGGATTGGAAGGAACCCGGAGCGCAAGCTCCTCTCGAATAATTCCCCCCCCTTGCATGGCCTTGCCCGACCTCATCGAAGTTGTTCCAGTTGTCCCTTTAGCCGCGCCGGTCCGCGCCGAGATCGTCATCCCCGGCTCGAAAAGCATCACCAATCGCGCGCTCATCCTCGCCGCCCTGGGTCGTGGCCCGGTCGAGCTAAAGGGCGCGCTCTGGAGCGACGACACCCAGGTCATGGTGGACGGACTGCGGCGGCTGGGGATCGACATTGAGATCGAGACGGACACCGCCGAGCCCGGCAATCGCCGTCTGCGTGTCGCCGGAACCGGTGGGCAGCTCCGCCCTGGTGGCTCACCCGGCGAACCGCTCGAACTGTTCGTCGGCAACGCCGGCACCGCCGCGCGCTTTCTTGCCGCCCTCGCCTGCCTGGGCCGAGGCGCCTACCGCCTCGATGGCGTCCCCCGCATGCGCGAGCGCCCGCAATCCGCTCTCTTCAGCGCGCTCCGCCAGTTGGGTTACCGCGTCGATTCATCGAACGACAAGCTCCCCGCCGTCATCCACGGCGCCGGCTCGAAAGCTGGCGCTTGCACCGTGTCGATTGAAGAGAGTTCCCAATTCGCCTCCGCCCTGCTCCTCAGTGGAGAGACCGGCGGCTGGAACGTTCGCATCACCGGCGAGAACGCGGATGAGTCCCCCTACGTCACGATGACGTCCGACCTGATGAAGACTTTCCCGCGCACGGGTGGGCAATTCAGCATCGAGCCGGACGCCTCCAGCGCCAGTTATTTCTGGGCGGCCGGCTGGCTCCTCGGCGGAGGGAGCTCCGTCCGGGTCGCTCATTGGCCCGATCTGTCCCTTCAGATCGATGCCCGCTTCCCCGACTGCCTCAGCCGCTTTCCCAATGCCATCTCCCGCCAGCACGATCTTGGCGACAGCATCATGACCGCCATCGTCCTCGCGCCGTTCGCCGATCATCCGAAACGCTTCACCGAACTCGGCCGCCTTCGCGTCCAGGAATGCGAGCGCGTCCACGCCCTGCGCGACGAGCTGCGCAAATGCGGAGCCACCGTCCGCGAACTCGGCGACACCCTCGAAATCGATCCTTCCCCGTTGCACGGCGCGGAAATCGAAACTTACGACGACCACCGCGTCGCCATGTGCTTCGCGACTCTCGGATTGAAAATCCCCGGCCTTCGGTTGCAGAATCCCGCCTGCGTGAGAAAGACGTTCCCGAACTTTTACCAGAAGCTCGCCGCGCCGCCGCCCCACGGCCTCGGCGCCGCGATTCTCGACGCCCGCACCCGCCAGCCCATCGCCTTCGACGATCTCCATGTCTAGCCGCCCCCCCCAACCGATCGTCATCGCCATCGATGGAACAAGCGCGAGCGGCAAAAGCACCAATGCCCGGCGCATCGCCCAGGCGCTGTCGTATGTCTATGTCGACACCGGTGCCATGTACCGCACCCTGGCCTGGCACTGCCTCCAGAAAGGGATCGATGTCCACGATGCCAAAGCCGTCGCCGCCCTCTGCAAAAAGTGGAAGACGACCTTTCGCAGCGTTGCTCAACGGGTCGAGATGCTCGTCGACGGCTACTTTCCCGAAAAGGAGATCCGCACCAAGGAAACCAGCGAAGCCGTCCCGCATGTCGCGGCCATCCCTGCGGTCCGCGCCTGGATGAAGAAGGCCCAGCGCGATTGCCTCAAGTTCGGCAACCTCGTCATGGAAGGCCGCGACATCGGTTCCCACATCTTTCCTGAAACCGATTTCAAGTTTTACCTCGATGCCTGCCTCGACGAACGCTCCCGCCGCCGCGCCGCGGAAGGCGTTCAGGAAAACCTCGCCGCCCGCGACCGCCGCGACAGCCAGCGCGCCGCCGCGCCCCTGATCGTCCCCCTGGGCGCCACCGTCATCAATAATTCCGGGCTCACCCCGGAGCAGACCAGCGATCTCCTCCTCGCCGAGATCCGCCGGAAACTCGCCTGCCCCTCCCGGTGATGCCGTGAACCTCTCCTACCGCCTCGGCTGGCTCGGTTTCCGTGCGCTCTTCGCCATCTACTTTCGCTGCCGCGCCGCCGGTGTCGAACATGTCCCACGCACCGGCCCCGTCATTCTCGCGAGCAACCACCTCAGCTTTCTCGATCCCCCGCTCGTCGGCAGTTGCCTCCCCCGCGGCATCAATTACCTCGCGCGCGACACGCTGTTCCGCTTTCCCGGAATCGGCGCGCTGCTGCGTTCATGGAGCGCGGTCCCGGTGGATCGCGATGGAGGCGGCGCGGCGGGGCTGAAAGCCATTCTGGATCGCCTGCTGGCCGGCGGAGCCATCATCCTGTTCCCCGAGGGCACCCGCAGCCGCACCGGCGAACTCCAGCCCGCCCGTTCCGGGGTGGGATTGGCCATTCTAAAATCCCAGGCCCCGGTCATCCCGGTCCGGGTTTTCGGCACGTTCGAAGCCTACGGCCGCCACCGCAAAATCCCCCTCCCAAAACCCGTCTCCGTCGTCTACGGCCCGCCCATCGACTTCTCCGACCTGCGCGCCGAAGCCGCCACCTGCACCAAACCCCGCCTCAAGCAACTCTACCAGGAAGCCGCCGACCGCGTCATGCAAGCCATCGCCGCCCTCGCCCCGATCCGCTGAGTCTGTCTGAGGCCTTTCAACCCTGCTCGAATGCTCCATCGAGAATGGAACGCCTCAAAACCATCGCCGTCCGCGCCCCGTCAAACTCATCGGCCTCAACTTCGCCGGCATGTTCGTCTGGCTCTCCCGCGGCATGGAAAAAATCGCCCAATCCCGCATCGATGAACAGCCCCCCGGCTGGGCCGCCGTGTCGCCGTAACAACCTCGCTGGAGGCGGCTGCGCGCCGCCGCCTGGCCCGGCACCATAAGAGCGTGTTTGAAAATTCCCGTGGGGGCGACGGCGAGGGATTTTGGCTGCGGCCGAGGCGGCCCGACCGGCGCATCCCCGCAGCGGGCTGTAACGGTCGGGCCAACGAAGGCCCCAGTCAAAAGACCCGCTGTCGACCCCACGGGAATTTTCAGACACGCTCTAAGGCTCGCTTCAACCGTCCAGACCCACCTTTCGAGATCGCATCCAAATCCCAAAACTTGGGGCTTGACACATAAAAAAATCCGGAGTCAGCCTTATGCTAATGAAACCAACCAACATCTGCTGCTCTGCCGTGCTCCTGTTCTCCCTTGGGGCGATAACCCACTCGAGTGCCGGAATCGTTTACTCCGAAGACTTCGAAGGGCTCCCTCTTGGCCCCAACGTCGATGAAGGACTCCCCGGCGCCAATGTCTGGACGAAATCCCCTCCACCCGGGTGGAGTCAGGATGACAGTGCCGTGCCCCCGGGGGGCGTCACCGAATGGAAGGGCTGGAGCTTTGCCAACAAGGACTGGTGGGTCGCCGCCGTCGGGGATCAGCAACGCTCATTATTCACCCGCGGCTCCGGGACCGTCATGATTGCCGACCCGGACGAATACGACGATATTGGCGGCATCAACGGCCCTCCGTGGTACGACACCTTCATCACCACTTCCAGCATCGCCATCGCCGGCCAGGCCCCGAACTCCCTCACCTTGGCTTTCGATTCCAGTTGGCGCGATGAATGTTGCGACGAAGGAGATCTTTCGAACAGCCAAACCGCCACCATCGCCGCTTCCTACGACGGCGGACCCTTCGCCGAGATTCTTCGTTGGGATTCCACTCCCGGCAGCCCATTCTTCAAGGACGACGCCGAGAACGAGGCCGTCAGCCTCGCGCTGGCCAATCCCGCCGGGGCCTCCAGCCTCGTCCTGAAATTTGGCCTCACCCAGTCCGGCAACGAATGGTGGTGGGCCGTGGATAACATCCAGCTCCACGACGCCTCCACACCGGTGCCCGACGCCGGCAGCACTCGCGCCTTCCTCGGTTTGGCGGTGCTCGGCCTGGCCCTCGGGCGTCAGGCGCTCGCTCGCTCGTAAATCCGGCCGGCGGCGGGTCATTGTCCAATCCCGCCGCAATTGACAGACCGTGAATTGGGCAACCCACGAGCGTCCGGTTATAAGTCGAACAGCATCAACTGGTTAGGACTCGACATA
>CAYZKY010000086.1:0-27434 GCA_964478815.1 uncultured Verrucomicrobiota bacterium | reverse complement strand
CTGGAACCATGCCTATTTGCTCCAATTACTCGGATTTTAGATGCGTTTGCCCTGTGATTCTCCTTGCAGCCGGCCCTTCTGGCCGGGCAGAGTGACTCGTCCGTCTGGATCCCGACGTCCCTTATCGCGAGCGCGCCCGGCCTCCGCCGGACGCGCGCTTGTTACTGAGGTGCCGGAAGCCCGGAAACGGCCCCCAGTTGAGGAATTGCGAAAAATGGGCCTTGACGTTTGGTGGGGCCGGTGGTAAATACAAAGTCAATACAATGTGTTGGCGAATGATGGACAGTCCAATTCATTGGTATGGAATTTGATTGGAATAATTTGCCATTCGAGTTCGATAGTTCTTTGACGCCAAGAGATGTAGAGGAGTCGTTCGAGGACCCCTTTGCGGTCAAGTTGCTGCCGGATTCGCCCCGGTTCTCGGTGCAAGCCCGGTATTTCAACCTCGGCCGCAGCGCGAGCGGGGTGGGGATTTTCAGCGTGTATCGAACGAATGGGCGGCAGGTGCGCGTGCTCTGCGCGCGGCCCTTTGCCCCGGAAGAACAGTTCTTTTATCAGCGAAAGTTGAACCAAAGCCTGGCATAGGAATGGACAATGGCCGGACGAAACTGGGACAGGTGACGCATTGGGATGAAGTGCCGCTGTTCGACAGCGAAGAGGGGGAGGCGGCCTTCTGGAGCGAGAACCGGGTGGATGTGCGCTTGATGGAATCAAGCGTGGCGGCGTCGAGCGAGTCGTCGGAGAGCGTCTCGATCACCCTGCGGATGGACCCCCGAATGCTGGCACGAATTAAGCGGGTAGCGAGGGAAAGATTTCTGAACTACCAAAGCATGATGAAGCAATGGCTGAGCGAACGGATGGAGCAGGAGCTCCGCGGCCGGTAGGGCCGGAGCGGCGGGAAGCGCCCAGCGCGGCCGGAAAGATTTCGAAATGTGGAGCGAGATGACAACGCGGGAAGCAGAGGGCAGGGGAGCGCGCGAGGCGTTTACGCTGATCGAGCTGCTGACGGTCATCGCCATCATTTCCATTCTCGCGGCGATGGTTACTCCGCTGGCGGGCATTGCCACCGGCAAGGCGAAGATGGCGCGCGTCAACGCCGAGCTGAATGGATATATCACCGCGATCGAAGCCTACAAGCTCGAGGTCGGTTCCTATCCGCCGGATCATGGCCGCCTGCGGCTGACCGCGACGAACGATCCGGCGTGGCGCACCAACCTCGCGTTCAACCCGCTCTATTACGAGTTGGGCGGCGCCACCTTCTCGAACACCACGCCGCGCAGCGGACTCTTTCGGACGGTCGGCCAGCGGGAGGAAATCCTGCCCAAGGATCTCGAAGAGAATTTCCAACGCAAGGGCATCCAGAATTCCGCGCGATTACCGGGCGATGTCCCATACAAGGGCACTTCGATCAAGAAGACGGCCTCCCGCGAGGCGGAGCCGATCGGCAGCAACAAAAACGCCGACATCGACCTGCTGGCCGTGCCGGTTCCCGGGCCGTTCATGCTGAAAACGCGCGCCGAGCCGGGCAAGCCATCCGTGACTTTCAATCCGTGGTTTTACGACGCGTCGACGACGAATCGCCAGAATCGGGCCGGATTCGACCTGTGGGCGGAAATCGTCATTCGCGGCCATACCAATATCATCGGCAACTGGAAGGAATAGCAGCGAGGAACGCCGAATGAATGCGACGATCGCCAGAGAATATGGACTGCCGGTGCGGTACGAATCCTGCCCCGGCTGGAAGGTGCGGATCCTCCGCCGGGCCTGCGTGTTTTCGGGCCAGGCGGCGGGAGCGCGGCCGACGGCCCTGGCGCCCCGGCCGGCCCAGCGCGGGCTGATGCGCGCACGAGATTAACCGAATGGCCGAGGGCGCCCCGCGGCGGCCCCCGGCTCGAATACAATGCATATGACGAACAGGAATCAGTCGGTGGAGTTGAGAGCCGGGCGCCCCTCGCCCGGGTTTACGCTGATCGAGTTGCTCGTGGTGATTTCCATCATCGGCATCCTGGCCAGCATGTTGTTGCCGGCGCTGGCGCGCGCGAAACAGAAGGCGCGCGTGGCCGCTTCCCGCGTGGAAATCTCCGGCCTGGTGAGTTCCATCCAGCAATATCAAAACACCTACCAGCGGTATCCGACCTCGAAGGACACGCGCACCAAGGGCGTGACGGCCCTGAACGACAAGGGCAACGGCACCCCCGACTTCACCTACGGCACCTCCTGGACTTCCGCCGCCAACGACGCGCGGTACGTGCCGAAGGGCGCGCAGCCCTCCCTGATTACCCAAACCGGGAGTTACCAAACGAACAATTCGGAAGTGATGGCCATCCTGCTGGATTTGAAGTGGGACGCCCAGGCGAACGATTTCAAGAAAGGGAACCCGGAGAATTTGCAGGGCCAGGTCTTTTCCAACGTGAAAATCACCGGGGCCGCCCCGTTCATACCGGCCGCGGGCGTCGGGCGGGATCTGGTGTTCCGCGATCCGTGGGGGAGCCCTTACATCATTACGCTCGATCTGAACTACGACAATTCGTGCCGGGACACGATGTACAAGCTCGAGAGCGTTTCGGAAGACCCGACGACGAGGAAGGGGCTGAACGGATTGTTCAAGGCGGGCACCAAGGAAGCGTACGAAGCGCGCCAGCCGGTGATGATCTGGTCCCTCGGGCCGGACCGGCAGGCGAATACCAGCACGCTGGGAACCCAGGGCGTGAACAAGGATAACATTCTAAGCTGGTAAGAACGGACACGCCGCCCGGCGCGGCCAGATGGATGGGCCGCCGAGCACGGCGGCCAGAAACGGGAGCATGCGAACGGAGATGCATCAGAATCGGGAGAGCAGGGGAGGCTTCAGCCTCATCGAGTTGCTGGTCGTGATCGGCATCATCGGCCTGCTCGCCGCCATCGGTTTGCCCGCGCTGCGCGGCTTGACCGGCGGCACCGATCTGAACGGCGCCACGCGGCAGTTGGTGGACGATCTCGCTTTCGCCCGGCTCCAGGCGATCAACCGCCGCTCGACGGTCTACGTGGTGTTCGTCTCGCCGAAAATCCTGACCGATCCGACCGTGATGAACGGGAGGAGCCGGGAGGAGCAACGGGAAATGCGGAAGCTCATCCCCGGCCAGTACACCACTTACGCGCTCTTCACCGACCGGTCGCTGGGCGATCAGCCGGGCGTGAAAACGGCGCGTTATCTGACCGAATGGAAGTCCCTGCCGGCCGGTGTCTTCATCGCGACGAACAAGTTCGATCCGTCCTTCGAGACGCGGCTGACCGAGTGGCGGAATCTCACCTCCACCAACCGGCCGATGTTCCACGCGCTGGTGCCATTTCCGCTGGCCGAGAGCAAACCGCTCGTGCGGCTGCCCTGCGTGGCTTTCAATTATCAGGGGCAATTGCTCTACCCCGGCGACGAGTATCTCCGGCTGGTGCGGGGCACCGTGATTCATCCGCGGGAGGATAACGAAACCCGGGCTTATCGGATCGCGGCCCCGGAAGTCCTGGAAACCCCGCGCGGCAACGTGACGAACAATCCGGTCGTGCGCGTCGACTGGCTGACCGGCCGCGCGCGCGCGGAATTCACGAGGCGATGAGGAGAAGGCCATGAATTTCCATCGATCTCTCATCCAGAATCTGAAACCGGAACGGCCGACGACCCGGCGCGGGGCTGGAAAACTTCCGAACCGGCTAAAGCCGGAACTCCAAACGGGGGGAGTGTCCCGATGCGACCGCGGCGAGGGTGCCTTCACCATGATCGAGATCGCGTTGAGCATCGCGGTCGTGGCCTTCGCGCTAGTGGCGATTCTCGGCGTCCTGCCCACCGGCATGACGGTGCAGCGCGACAATCGCGACGACACGATCGTGAATCAGGAGGGGCGGTTCTGGCTCGAGGCCATCCGCGGCGGCGCGCGCGGGTTGGACGATATCACGAATTACGTGGAGGAAATCCGCATCAACAGCACTCCCCCGGTGCGTCCCGTGGTGGTGGTGCTGACGAATCGGCAAACCGCCTTGACTGCTTCTAATATTATAGGGCTGTTGAGCACGCCCAAGTACGTTTATATCCGAACTAACGGCGAACCCGACTTGCTGCGGCATCAGCTTGTCACGAACATCCTGGCGCGCGTGAAGTCCCTCACGGGCTCGGCGGCGGAGAAGGGCGCGCTCACGAACGACACGTCCTTCCGGTATCAGATGCAGGTGGAGATGATTCCCGATTCGACGCTGCCGCTGGAATTGGAACAACAGTTTCTGGGGTTGGAACGCCTGTCGAACATCGTGTCCGGCTCGAGCCTGCGGGCGCGTCGGCTGGCGTTGCAGTCGCACGAGCTGCGCTTAACCATCCGCTGGCCGCTCTACGAGCGGGGCACGAATTGGTCGGTCGGCAATGGGCGCCGCGTCTTTCGCACGAAGATCGCCGGATCGCTCGTGCCGGTGCCCAGCGAGGAATTTCCGGATCTCCCACCACTCTATTTCATGCGGCCTAGCATCTTCTGATTACTCTCATGCGCCACTCCACACACAATCTCGTTCGAGCCCGCCGCCGCCAGCGCGCCTTTAGCGTGGTGGAGCTGATGCTGGCCGTCTCGATCATGGGCGTGATCATCTATGCCCTGTATGTGGTGTTCAACCAGACCCAGCGGGCCATGCGGGCGGGGGAGACGCAAGGGGATGTGGCGGAAAAGGCGCGGGCTATTTCGGAATTGCTGACGCGCGAGCTGCAGCAGGCCGTGGCCACGCGGCTCGACCCGCGGATGTATCCCAGCGATACCAACGTGAATATCAACCTGGTGGGCGGCGAGATTTACGGCATCGATCCGCGCACGCAGGAGGGCGATCGGGCGGAGGTAGGCGAACGCACCAACCGGTTGCACCGGCTGTTCTTCATCAACAAGGAGACGAACCGTTGGGCAGGCATCGGTTACGCGGTGGTGAACATCACGAACGGCGTGGGCGTGTTGACCCGTTTCGAAACCAACGTGTTCGGCCCGGCTCCGCTGCGGTCGTACACGGCCTTCCGCGGCGAGTCGCTGCGCGAGAATCCGGTCTCGACCAATTTCCATCATGTGGCGGACGGCGTCATCCATTTTCGAGTGGTGCCGTTCGATCCCAACGGTTTTGTGCTCTCGTATAACACCACCAACCGGCATCCGAACTATCGGATCGGCCGCAAATGGGCGAGCGGCCAAATCATCGAAAAATATAGCGATGTAAAGACCGCCAACGAATTCAAGACCGCCACGGTACAATTGGAGCAGGTCCATTCCTGGCCGAAATCGGAAACGCACTTCACTTTCACAAGCAACGCGCTGCCTGCCTATGTCGAGGTGGAATTGGGGCTGCTCGAGCCGGAAACGCTCAAGCAGTACTACAATATGGTGGCGGACAAAAACCCGAACGCGGCCGGCTTTCTGGAACGGCAGATCGCGCGGGTGCATCTCTTCCGGCAGCGGATACCCATTCGAACGGCGGCACCATGAAGTTGAGGCAGTATAACGCGGGGGACAGGGGCCGAAGGCAGCAAGGCATCGCGCTGGTCATCACCTTGGTGATGCTGGCCGTGGTGACGGTGATGGCGGTGATTTTCCTGGGGTTGAGCCGGCGCGAGCGGGCCGGGGTCAAGCTGATGGAAGATTTGCAGGCCGCGCAATTCGTGGCCGACGCGGCCGTCGAGCGGGCCAAGGCGCAGGCGGTGGGGCAGATGGCGATGGCCGGCTCCACCTTGAGCTACGACCTGTTCGTTTCTACTAATTATATTAGCCCGGCGGGATTCGAGCGCTCCGCCAGCGTGCGGAGCAATCCCACTAATGTCAGTTACGTTTACGCGGGCACGACGAATCTGGTGCAGGGCGACGATCTGCTCCGGGTGCTGGCCAATCTCCAGTACGACCCGCGCCCGCCGGTCTTTATCCAGGGGACTAATAGTTCCATCCCGCCGGATTTTCGCTTTTATCTCGACTTCAACCGCAACCGCCAGTTCGAGACGAACGGGTGGGTGGCGGAGATGGATACGAATAACCGGCCGGTGCTGGTCGATGCGTTCGGGGGGCGCGTGACGTCGCCCACCGGGACGACGTTTACGAATTATGATCGCTTTGTCGGAGACCCGGAGTGGGTCGGGTTGCTCGAGCGCCCGGATTACCCGCATAGCGAATCGAATCGCTTCGTCGGGCGCTACGCGTATATCGCCATGCCGGCCGGGAAGACGCTCGATCTGAATCATATCCATAACCACGCGAGCACGAATTCCGGAGTGACCGACAGTCTTGAGACGCCGCCGCCGGGGGGAGTGAGCGGGTTCGTGCGCAATGAGGGCACGGGTTCGTGGGAAATCAATCTCGCGGCGTTTTTGCGGGAGTTGAACACGAATCGATATGCGTGGCCGGCCGTGATGTATCAATGGAATCCGGCGGCGGATCCGGTGCCGCGCGGGGCGACGTTCCAGGATGCGCGCGCGCTGCTGAGCCTGCGCTACAACCGCGATCGCCGCACTCTCCTCTCCGCGCGCGATCTGTTCCCCGGTTCGCAGGACGAAATCGAGCGGAACGGCATCGACGAATACGGCAATGGCCCGGTTCGTTTCCAGCCGGGCGGAGTGCCGGGGCAATCGATCCGGGATGACGACGATTCGACCCGTCCCTGGCCGGGAAGCCCCAACACGAATTTCTTCCACGACGTCCAGCAGTTGCTCTCGGCGGAAAGCTATTCTCCCTACATGGCCCAATTCGTGGGGCGGTTGCGCGCGCCGATGAACCAGGCGACGAATGCGACCGACCAGACGCGGCGGGGCATCTCCTCCTACGACCGGTATACGTACTACCGGCTGCTCTCGCAGTTGGGGGTGGACTCCACGCCGAACCTGAGAGGGAAAGTCCATCTGAACTATACCAATGCGGTCGGCCAAGTCTCCACTAATTTGGTCCCCTGGACGCGCCCGACTCCTCCTACCACCAATGCCACCGCTTTCTTCCTCGCGGCGGCGGATGCCATGCTCAAGGCGAGCATCGAGCGCAAAGTGATGCCGGTCTATCCGGGCAATACGTTCAATCCGAGCTTCGCCGGACAGCCTGCCTTGTACTTGGTCACCAACTCCGTGATCGGCGATACGATCGTCCGCCCCGATATTTCGATCACCAATATTCTGGTCTATTACCAGACCAATGGCGTTCACTATCCCGGCAACAGCGAGTATACGGCCTCCATTCACCGCATCCTGCAGGTGGCGGCGAATATCTGGGATAACATGACGAATCGCTGGTCGGCCGACGACCCGGCTGGCATTCATGATCCGACGGTCTTTCGGCCCGTTCTGGCCAAGATTACCAATGGTTTTATCATTCGTGGCTTTCTCGAAGTCACGAATGCCAATCTGCTCTCGGATAACAGGGTGCAATGGGCGGAGCTGACCACTAATTTTTACAACAGCGCGCGCGGAAATTTCCGCTACGAGAACTACTTGTTCTATGGGCTTCCTTTTGTTTTCGGTGCGAAGAAAGGCCATCCGAATTTCAACGAGTTCTCGGTCGAGACCGTGGCCGGAATTACGCGCAAGCTGGAGTTGCGCAAGGCAAACAAGGACAGCCTGGTGGCCGTGGACACGAACGTGGCGCACCTCGTGAGCCTGGACAACTACTTCGGCATTGAGGCGTGGAATTCGTACATGAACGATTACCGGCGCGAGGTGGCCATCAACGCCGACATCATCTCGACCATCGTGCTCAGCAACCGGATCGGCAGTTCGAATTACTTCGTGGCCCGGGCGGTCGTGCGCACGGCCACCAATAACTTCCTGGTGCGGGACTGGAAGGGCGTGGATCCCGATATCTCCGCGTTCAAGCGCGGCAATTATCAGATTCCCGTCCAGTTGCGCTATTCCCTGCTCACGAACGCGCTCTGGGTTCCGAATGCCAACGGCACCGGTGTGTTCACCAACGGGCTTCCGAACCAGTTTCTGGACTTGCACGACGCGCCAAATCTGATCCTTCACACCACCAATCGCGTCCGGTACTGGGTGCGCGACACGCGCACCGGGCGCCTGCTCGATTTCGTGAATCTCGACAAGCTGGTGACCTCGGTCGACCTGGGCACGCTGCTGCTCTCGCAGGATGCGGGATCGGTCGCGAATATGCAGTTCACCGACGGGGTGCCGAATATCGACGGCAATCTGTGGAACTCCAATCGCCTCGCGGCGGTCTCGCCGCTGACGGTCGGCATCACCAATCAACTCGGTGTTTCGCTCGGCGATCCGACGACCTACCGCAACATTTGGTCGCCGTACGCCGTGAGCATGAACGACAAGATCCGATCCATCGCGTTGTTCCGCAAGTTTCTCGGTGTGCCCGTCGAGGCAGATTTGTACGACCAGGAGCGCCTTGGCCCGTTGAAAGCATCGGGCATCGCCATGCAATCGCCGTTCACACCCACGCGGCGGTACTACGTGCGGCATTCGTGGGAGGCAAACGACCCGCTCGTGCATTATACCGCCTCGGATTTGCGTCCACGCAACCCGGAGCCCTCGAAGCTCCAGGTGAACGATCCGTTGCCCCGCGATCCCGTCACGCAGTTGACCGGCAATCTGGGGCGGGTGAACCGTTCGTACGAGCCTTGGGGCGGCGGGCTGAAGGGCACGAACGTGACGACCGTCTACAATCCGGAAGTGAAGGACCCGGGCGTCGAAGGGTCGGATTCATGGCAGTTCCCGATTACCCTCGCGACGAATAATTTCTACCGATATCCGAATCTGGGCGCTTTGGGCCGGGTGCATCGCGGCACGCCGTGGCAGACGATCTATCTGAAATCGTTCCAATCGACGAACGTCAATTGGACGAACTGGGCCGGCAGCGGCGGAACGCATCCGATCGCCGACCGCCGCATCCTGAATGCCTTCACCACCGCGCCGAGCGAAGATGCCGCGCGGGGGTTGCTCTCGGTCAATCAGACGAATAACGCGGCCTGGGCGGCGGTGCTCGCGGGACTGCCAGTGACGTACATCGAGAACAACGAGCCGATCACCCGGGACAGCCCGCCGCGCTACAACTTCGACTTCATCCGGCCCGCCACGCGCGAATTCGACGCGATCATGAACGGCCTCAACCAATATCGGGCCTTACGCACGATGAAGACCAATTGGGTCGTCGCGGGTGGCGTCTACGTGGCGCAGGTGATCACTAACGGCATTTTCGATTCCATCGGCGGCATCCTGGGCAATTCGGCGTTCTCGCTCCAATCGCCCTATCTGGTGCGCCCCGGCCTCACCCCGGCCACCTTGACGACTCACCGCGACTTCGCGTGGACGGACGACATTGTCGAGCGCATTCCGCAACAGATCCTTTCGCTCGTGCAGATGGACGAGCCGCGTTTCGTCGTCTACGCCTTCGGCCAGACGCTCCGGCCCGCCCCGCAATCGCTCGCGACCGACGCCAGCTTTTACAACCTATGCACGAATTACCAGATCACCGCCGAGGTGGTGACGAAGACGGCCTTCCGGGTGGATGGCGAGTTGAATAACCCGGCCAACCCGCTCCGCGCGGTGGTGGAGGAGTACCGAATTCTGCCTCCGGCGGATTAGCGTGGCGCGGCCCGGGACCTGCTGTAGGAAATTAGAGTTATGCGATTTAGTCCGAGAGCCTGGGGCTTGCTGAGCCTGGCGTTGTTCGCCGGCGCCATTCTCTGCTGGTTGAAGGGGAACCAGTACGAGGCCGAGCGCCGGCTGCGCGAACCTGCCACTGGCGCCAATACCAATCAGGTGCGGCGCCCGGTATCGCTTTTGACCCCCGGGGCCGCGGGATTACCCCTCGCGTCGCTTTCCTCCAACGCCAGTCGCGCGTCCGCGTCCGACCCCGGCGAGGCGCTGGAGCAGGCGGCGAATCCCCACCGGCTGCGCAATACGACAAAGCGCCTGGAAACGCTGATGCGTGAGGAGCGCGCGATCCTCCTGGCGAACGCCTTGTTCGATACCGCCTCCAGCCAGGAAGTCGCCATCCCGGAGCCCCTCCGTTCGGAAGGCGATCCCGGCAGCTATATCGTGCAGTGGCACGGCCCGGCGGATGCGGCCTTCCGCGCCGAATTGGCGAAGGCGGGCGCCTCCATCGTCTCCTACGTGCCCAATAACGCGTATCTCGTGCGCGCCACTTCCGAGCAATCCGCGCAGTTGCAGGAGGTGCCCGGCATCCAGACCGTGCTGCCCTTCGAGCCCTACTACAAGCTGGAGAAAGGGCTGTTGCGCGCCGCCGTGGAAGCGGAAGCGCTCCCCGAAGATTTATTGCTGCGGATCACGCTCTTTCCCGGCGAGCGCGATGCCGGTGTGCAGGTGCTGTCCGATCTGGGCGGAATGATTTTGTATGAGGAGCCCTCTCCCTTCGGCCCGCAAGTCGTCGTCCGCCCGGCCGCCGATAGCCTGGCCGCCGTGGCCCGGCTGCCGCAGGTGCTCGCGGTCGAGCCCGATGCAGTTCGCATGCTTGCGAGCGATTTGACCCGCGTCCGCGTCGGCGTCTCGGAGGACACGGTCACGAATCGGAATTATCTCGATCTCAGCGGCTCGAACATCTGGGTAAATCTGAACGATACCGCCGTCGATCCGCAGCATCAGGATCTCGAAGGCCGCATCTTCCTCGGGCATCCGTCGCTCCAGCCGACCGATCCGGAAGGCCACGGCACGCTCGTCGCCGGCATTCTCGGAGGCAATGGCGAGCAAAGCAACACCGCCACGAACGTGCCCGGATCGCTCACCAATGCCCATTACCGCGGCATGGCCACGAACGTGAACATGTTCGTCCTGCCGCTGGAGAGCGGCGCGGATGTGAACAATCACATCACGGATACCTACCTCACCGAAACGGCGGCCCGCACGAATTACCTGATCCTGAAGCGCAAGAACTCGCTCATCTCGAATAATAGCTGGACCTATTCCGGCGTGGCGGAGTACGATAGCTCGGCCGCGCGCTTCGATGCCGCGGTGCGCGATGCCCTCCTGACGGAATCGACCAATCAGCCAATTCTTTTCGTCTTCGCGGCCGGCAATGGCGGCTTCGGCAACGATCGCGGCTCCGGTGGCGATCCCGACAGCATCTTCTCGCCGGCCACCGCCAAAAACGTGCTGACCATCGGCGCGCTTGAACAGCCACGGTTTATCACGATCGCCTATACGAATTACACGGTCCTGACGAACTTTCTCACGAATGTCGACAATGGCACCGTCACCGTGGAGACGAACAAATACACCAACGCCGAGCCTGTCTTTCCTTATTTCAGCATCACCGACAGCGGGGAGCAGATTGCCCCCTTCTCCAGCCGGGGCAATGTCGGCATCGGCACCGAGGGTCTCTACGGCCGCTTCAAGCCCGATCTGGTTGTGCCCGGGACCATGATGGTTGGCGCGAAATCTCGCGATTGGGATGTCACCAATTCGCTCGGCAACTTGCAGGCCGAGGCCGACGCCGCGCGCCAGGCCGGCGATACGAACCGCTACAATGCCCTGACCAATACCATCGGGGTGTTCACCCGGCTGCAAGCCGGCCTCGGCGAGTATCGCATGGATAGCGGCACCACCTACGCCACCCCGGTCGTTTCCGGATTGCTCGCCCTGTTCCAGGAGTTTTTCGAGTCGCGCGCCGCCACGCCGCTCAAGCGCGAGCACCTCAGCCCCGCGCTGATGAAAGCCTTGATCATCAATGGCGCCCGGTCGCTCGGCGAGAATTACGATCTGCAAGTCCGCTCCTTTATCAATTACCAGGGCTGGGGCCTGCCCGTGCTCGGCAATAGTTTGCCGACGAATCTGACCGCAAGTGCCGAGAAGGAGTGGTCCGTGCGCATCATCGACCAGCACCCGGCCAATGCGCTCGCCACCGGCCAGAGCAAGACGTGGACGGTTACCTTGAAAACCAATGCGGCCGCTTACCCTCTCAGAGCGACGCTGGTCTGGACGGATCCGCCGGGCAATCCAGCCGTCGCGATCAAGCTGGTGAACGATCTCGATCTCGTGGTTACGAATCTCGATACCGGCTACGTCTTCCACGGCAACGACATTCCCGGGGGCTCGGCCTTCAATCAGAGCTTGAGCACGAACGACATTTCTAATGATCTCGTCGAGCAGCTCCGCGACGTCGTGAATAACGTCGAAAACATTTTCATCCGCAGCCCGGAGAATTTCGGCCGGAAGTTCTCCGTCACCGTGAAAGCGCGCCGCGTGAATGTCAGCGCCGTGACCGATTACCTCAGCGCCACCGGCCGCACCAACGACGTCACTCAGGATTTCGCCTTGGTCATTTCCTCGGATATGCGCCTGGATGGCGAGGAAGTTTTCGAAGAGTTTACGGACCCGCCGGCCGTGCCGGTCTCTTCCACTTATGGCCGGCCGATTACCATGACGAATGGCCTGCCCTTGCTCGAGCAGCGGGTCGGCGCGAATGCGTCCCTCATCGGAACGAACGGCGTCACGAACCAGTGGAATTTCTACGTGTTCGATAACCTCTACGATCCCGCCACCAGCCTGCCCGGCATCACCAACGGCTCGAATGTCGCCTTCGTCACCTTCCTGCCGCCTGAACTGGCTCGGCCCCGCGCGCTTGAGGCGGATATCGACATGTATGTCTCCAAGGACAACCGCCTCCTCACGTTGCATCCGGATGCGCTGCGAGATTCTTTCAAATCGGTTCTGGAAGGCGGCTCCGAGACCATCGTCTTTACCAATGCCACTCCTGACGATGTCTTTTATATCGCGGTCAAGGCGGAGGATCAACAGGCCGCGGAATTCTCCCTCCTGGGCATCTCCACCGACCTGCCCTTGGATGAAGACCGCAATGGTTCACGCTTAATCCGCATGTTTCCCTTCGGTGCCGTGATCCCCGATGGTTCTCCACGCCGCCCGCAAGCCTCGACCATGATCGGCATCGGCATCAACCAGCGGCGTGTCGCGCGCGTCCGCGCCACCCAGCAGATTTATCATGAGAATCTGGGCGACCTCGTGGGTGTGCTCAGCCATAACCGCATCCAGTCGGTCCTGAACAACCACACGCTGGACGTCACCAATATCACCGGCACCAACCTGTTGATTTACGACGACTACACGTTCCAGCCTGCCGCCGGCAGCCGAAATACCGATGGCCCCGGCAGCCTCAATCAATTCACCGGGTCGCGCATCACCGGCGCCTGGCTGCTCAATCAAATCGACAATGCCCCGGGCGATACCGGCCTCGTCGAGTATGCCGAACTCTTGATCGATCCGCTCCAGAACACCTTGCTCGCCGGCAATATCATCAACGGCAGCGCCTCCATCGGCACTCCGCTCTACTACCCGATCGACGTTCCGCCCGGCGTCACCAACATGATTCTGCGCTTCGGGCTGCCGGGGGGTGAAAATCTGGAAGCCTACCTCGGCCGCGACGAATTGCCCACGCCCACGAATTACCTGGCGCGCGCCGCCAACACGCCTCCCAACGGGGGCTTCGAACTGCGCTACGGCTTGACCAACGACCCGCCGGTGAGTGCCGGCACTTATTTCTTGATGGTCTACAATCCCGGCCCCGCCGACCCGGTCGATTTCACGCTGCAATTGATCTATCAGTTCGGCAACGTCCGGGATTACGAACGCGGAGTGGTTCGGACAGATGTCCCCCTATTGGACGATGCGCTCGCGGTTTCGCCCATCAACATTCTCGACGACCGGGTGGTGGCCGGCGTGGAGGTTGGCATTCGCATGCGACACCCGCGAAGTGCCGACACCGTGTTGCACCTGGTCAGCCCGCAGGGTACCCGACTGCTCTTGGCCGAAAATCGCGGCCAAACCAGCCCGTATGGTTTCGGCTCGACCACCCTCACCAACGATTTCGGCGATCCGGAGACGAACGTCTACCGCATGGTCTTTACCGACGACGCGCCCGCTCAAATCAAGTTCGTGGACTTCCCCAACCTCAAAGTGGATATCCGGACGATCTTTTCGAGTTCTTTCGAGGGTTCCGCCGTGGCGTCGTATGGGCCGCCCGCTGTGATCACCGGTGCTCCCGGCGATTGGCGGACGCTTGCGGCTCCTGCATCAGGCTTGCGGCTGGTTCCGATCGGAACTCTCGTCGGCCAGATCGTCTTTAATCCGCGAAGTGCGGTGAATGTCAGTACCACGGGCGGCGGTGCTCAGGGTTCGGCCCGATACGTGGATTTCTACAACGCGGGGATTAGTCGGAGCGTGAGCAATCTGGTGGCTGGAGCGAATTACCGATTGAGATTCACGCACCGCACTGCGGCTACGAATCAATCGTTCGAGGTCACCATCAACGGTCGAACCTGGGATTTCACTGCCACCAGCGCCTGGATCGTCGACTCCTTGGTGTTTCAGGCCGCCAGCACGAATGCAACGATTCAGTTCATGCATCACGCCGCGCCTTCGGACACCTCCGGTTCCTTCCAGTGGAACGGCGAGGTCGGGTCGGTGGTGTTTCAGGCTGCAGGGGCAACAACTCTTCCCGTGCAGGTGGACGTAATCGAACTCGAGGGCACCGGTGAAATGCATGTCCAACCCGAAGAACCTCTGAATGTTCTTGAAGGTGAGCGTTCGCTCGGCGATTGGCGCCTCGAAGTGTGGGACACCCGCCGCGGCGCTGCCACTCCGGCTCCCGACATTGTTCGGTGGGACCTCCGGCTGACCTATTCCGAGCCCTTGAGCCTCGCGTACGGCCTCACGGGCGGCAGCCGCTATCCGCAACTGCTCGGCACGAATATTTTTGCCCAAGGCCGGCGCATGCGCCCCGGCCTCCTGCACACGAATCAAGTCCATTATTTCTTCGTGGAGACATGCGCCAATGTTACTAGAGCCGAGATACTTCTCGCTGGGAGCAATGTTGTAGATCGCTTGGAACTCCTCGCTGACAGGGATGGTCTGCCGACCGGCGATCCCAGCCGCGACGACTACGTGCGGTTGCGGAATTCATCAACGACGCAAGGGAGCCCGAACGGATTTGCTCAATTTACCATTAGTACCAACGAGCCAGCTGGCGCTGTGCTCGTGCCTGGTAAGCGGATTTACCTAGCTGTACGAAACAGGTTTATTGACGATACAAACCGGTATACTCTCCGAGTGCGTTTCGAAGGCGTGGCAAACTGCACTGTGGCACAACCTGTTCGTATCAATAGGCTTCAACCCCAGTTCGGCGCTTTGAGCGGCTTCTCCGCGCTCGAAATGGAAGAAGGCGATCTTTTCGAAGTGCAGGTGAGTGCTGCCGCCCAGAGCCTGACGCTCAATCTCTCGGCCGATGACGATGCGCAGATCGTGCTGAGCAAGGACGTGCCGCCCACGCGGTATCTCTTCGATTATCGCGGCGACTCGCCCGGATCGGGTTCGGAAGAATTAACCGTTCAGGCCGATTCGGCGATCCCCCTCACGCCCGGCACTTGGTATGCGCGCGTGCTGAACAACACCCTTGAGCCGTTGAGCTACTCCTTGACGGCCACCGGCGACATTCTCGATGAGACCGAAACGATCGTCTTGTCCCTCATGGATACAGGAAGCGGTTTGTCGCTGAACTGGCCGGGCACCGCCGGGGCGAGCTACGAAGTTCAATACTCCTCCGATCTCGTCCACTGGACCACTTTCAGCTTCGTGGAGGGTGCGGGCGACACCGTGACCGCCCCCTTGGTGGGCCTCGATCCGCGCGAAGGCTCGCGCTTCTTCCGCGTCATTCGCAACTAAGCGGCTCTCGGAGAATCGCCTGAGCTTGGCTTGGGCGCTCCAGGAATCGCATGATCGAGTCGCCGTGCTTGAGTTGCTTTCGTTCGCTCCATCGCGCGGGCAGCTCCAGCCGGTCGCGCCGGCTGTGGCCGAGGATGAACAGGCCGTCCGGCGGAATCAGTTCCGGCAGGGTCTCGTCATCCAGCAGTTTCTGCGCGAACGAAACCGACCGGGCATTCGTATTCTTTTCGCCGTAAGGCGGGTCGGCGAATACCAGGTCGAACTTCCGTCCGAGCGTGGCGAGCTGCGTGATCGCTTGAAAGGCATCCTGCACGCGGATCGTGAGGCGCTCCCGTCCCCAGCCCAGCGATTCGAAATTCTGCGCGATAATCCGCGCGTGCTTCGCCGATTTTTCCACGATCGTGGCCGCGGCCGCTCCCCGGCTCAGGCTCTCCAGGCTCAGCGCGCCCGATCCGCCGAAAAGCTCCAGCACGGTGGCGCGTTCCGTCTGCCCCCCGAGGCTGTTGAAGATGGCCTGTTTCACCAGGTCCGGCGTTGGCCGCACCGCGAGCCCTTTCGGCACCTTCAGCAATCGTCCTCCCGCCTGGCCGCCGATGATTCGCATCAGGCGAGCTTCCCCGCATATCGCTCGAAGGCCGCCAGCGTCTCGGGGCTGACGTGGTGTTCGATCCCCTCCGCATCCCGCTGCGCCGTCTCCTCCGAGATACCCAGCGCGCGCAGGAAGCTCAGCACCACCTCATGCCGCCGCCGCGAACTCTCCGCCAGCCGCGTGCCGTCCTGCGTCAGAAAAATCGCCCGGTACGGCTGCGTCGTCACGTATCCATCCCGCTGCAAGCGCGCGATCGTTCGCACCACCGTCACATGCGAGACCCCCAGCCGCCGCGCCAGGTCCACCGCGCGCGCCTCTCCCTGCGTCTCGGCCAGATCCGCGATGGCCTCCACATAGTCCTGGGCCGTCTCCATCGCATGCTCGTGCCGGGTCTGCCGCAAGGCGGAAGCCTGCAGCTCCGCCGAGCGTGCGGCCGAGCCGGGCGCCGTCTCCGCAGCGGCTTTCCGTGGTGCGCGTTTGGGCATGGTTCGATGGAGATAAACCAAACTCCCGCGACCGTCCAGAACCGCCTCGCCCCGCGGTCCCTCCGCTTCCCGGCCTCGCGTGGTTCCCGGTTCCGCGGAATCCCTGCCGCCTCGCATTTCCCCTTGCGAGAACCGCCGCTTGTGCGAGAGTGCGTCGAGGTGCCGTTAGCCCGCGTGGCGGAATTGGCAGACGCGCTAGATTCAGGTTCTAGTGAGTAACATCGTACAGGTTCAAGTCCTGTCGCGGGCACCATCTTGATTTCCGCGCCTCACTTCAATTTTCCCGATAAATCCCGGTATTCCGCAGTTCTGTTCGGCAGGGATAGTGCTGAGCGGAGCGGTCGCCTTGGGCGGGGTTAGTTTTTTGTTTTTTGAGGTCCGGGCTGCATCTACGAGGCTGCCACTGACTCGACGCCTTTCACTTGTTCGGCTCGACGGCCACTGTATTTTGAGTCGCCTTTATGTCGCAGAACGCTAATTCGGGAAGGGTGGGAGCCGTGGCGGCGCTGTGGTCGCTGCTGACCCTGTTCGGCAACGTGGAATCGCACGCGTCCAAATCGCCGAATCGGGAGAAAGCAAAGCTGATCGCGTCTTCTGAGCCGGACTGGCCGCAATTTCGAGGCCCCCGCCGCGATGGTCGAAGCGAGGAACGGGGCCTGAGGCAAACCTGGCCGCCGGCGGGGCCGCCGAAACTGTGGTCGATCGGTGGTTTGGGACGCGGATATTCGTCGCCCATTATCGTCAACGGCAAGATATACATCACGGGAGACACCGAGGCGGAATTGCAGGTATTTTGCCTCGACGACGCCGGGCAGAAGGAGTTGTGGAAAGCAAAGGCAGGTTTGCCCTGGAAGCATCCCTATCCCGGTGCGCGCGCGACTCCGACGTATAGCGACGGGCGTATTTTCCTTCAGAATGCGCACGGCGAGGTTCGGGCGTTCGAGGCCGAAACGGGAAAAATCTTGTGGCAAGCCGACCTCTTCCAGCGGTTTGGCGGGGCGAATATTACGTGGGGCATGAGCGAATGCCTCGTGGCGGACGACCAGGCGCTGTACGCCACCGCTGGGGGACGCGAGGGCCTCGTGGTGGCGCTCAATAAAAAGACCGGGGAAACTCTCTGGAAAAGCGCGCCCCTGCCGGTTTCCGATACAGACCCCTCTCCCGAAAATGCGAGTTACGTCTCTCCGATCCTATTTGAATTTGCGGGACGCCGTCTGCTGGCAGGCTGTTCCCTGCGGCACCTTTTTTGTGTGGACGCGAAGACGGGCAGCATCCAGTGGACGCACCCGATTCCCACCGCGTACTCTGTGCTGGCGATGATGCCGGTTCTGGTCGACGACGGCATTTTCATGACCGCGCCGCATGGAAAACCGGGATCTTTCCTGCGGTTGTTAGGACCCGACGGGGCCGATGGGAAGGTGGGCTTTGAACGAAGGTGGGAGACGGCGCTGGATACCTGCCAGGGCGGCGTGGTGTACGACGAGGGAAAGTTGATCGGCTCATTTTATCCAGGCCGGAAAGGTTGGGCGGCCGTGGACGCGGAGAGCGGGAAAATCCTGTACCGGGCGGAAGATATCGTCAAAGGCGCCGTCCTGTATGCCGATGAGCGCTTGTACGTGCTGAGTGAAAACGGCTGGATGCGCCTGTTGGAGGCTGAGGACGATCAATTTACCATCCGCGGCGAATTCCGGCTGGCCCAGGCCGCGAACGACGCGTGGGCTCATCCCGTGATTCTGAGCCACCGGCTCTACCTCCGTTATCAGGAGGAGCTGCACTGCTTCGACGTGAAGGCCAACCCATAATCGGAAAGGGGCAGCTTTTGAAAGCACCAAAAGCGAGAGGCGAAGGGCGGCAACCCGGATGCGCGGGGAGCAGGTTTGTGCTTGGAACTACGGTGCCGGCGGGTATTAATGGAGCATGAGTTCCCGAATTTTTATTGGTGTGGTGGTAGTGGGATTGTTGGGCGGGGTGTTGAGGGCCGAGACGGTGAAGGATCGGGCGGGGGCGGTGCGGGAGGATCGGGCCAAGATGGAGGCTCAGTCCAGGTGGATTTACAACAAGTGGCGCGAGGGGTTCGCGGAGGCAAAGGAAAGCGGTCGGCCCTTGCTAGTGGTGCTTCGGTGCGTGCCGTGTCTGGCTTGCATGGGGATCGATGCCGGAGTGTTGACGGATGAAACGCTGGCACCGCTGCTTGGGCAATTCGTGAAGGTGCGGGTGATCAACGCGAATGATCTCGACCTTTCCCTGTTTCAATTCGATTACGATCTTTCGTTCTCGGCGATTTTTTTCAATGGCGATGGCACGGTCTACGGCCGGTACGGCTCCTGGAAGCATCAGAAGAATTCGCAGGATTCGGACACGGCGAGTTTCAAGGCGGTGCTGGAGGGCGCGCTCGAACTGCATCGGGGATATCCGGCCAACAAAGCGGCGCTGGCCGGGAAGCAGGGGGCGCCGCTGGCGGTGACCGATCCGTTGCAATTGCCGCAACTGGCGGGGAAGTACCAGCGGACTCTCGATTGGGACGGGAAGGTGGTGCAGAGCTGCGTGCATTGCCACCAGATCAGCGACGCGAATCGCACCGTGGCGCGGCAGGAGTCGGCAGGGATTCCCGAGCGGTGGGTCTATCCGATGCCGGCGCCGGAAGCGGTGGGATTGGTTCTGGCGCAAGACAAGGCGGCGCAGATCGAGTCCGTCACGCCGGATTCGCCGGCGGCCCGCGCCGGATTTCGAGCGGGCGACCAGATCGTAGTGCTGGCCGGTCAGCCGCCGATTGCCATCGCGGATGTGTCGTGGGTGTTACACCATGCGGCGGAGCCGAGCACGATCCCGGCGGTGGTGCGCCGCGATGGCGCGACGAAGGAATTAAAGATCGATCTGCCCGCGGGCTGGCGGGCGCAGTCGGACATTTCACGCCGTGTGGGGACGTGGGAGATGCGCGCGATGGCCGCAGGCGGGTTGTGGTTGCAGGACCTTTCGAACGAGGAACGCCGCGAGCGCGGGATCGGGGAGAATGGGTTGGCGCTGTTCGTGAAACACGCGGGTGAGTATGGGATTCATGCGGCGGCGAAGAAGGCGGGTTTTCGCAAGGGAGATGTCATTGTCGAGCTGGATGGCGTGAAGGATCGGCGCAGCGAAAGCTGGATGATCGGACATCTGCTGCGCCGTCATCGGCCCGGCGCGAGTGTGGCGGCCACGGTGATGCGGGAGAAGGAGCGGATGGCCCTGCAACTGCCGATGCAGTAGCCGGCCGGGCGGTGGTTACAGGTAAGGTGAGGCGAGCCGTGCTACGCCATCGCGCAGACGCAAGGCGACGGGACGCCGATCCACTTCGTGCAGCGTCACTTCGCGGGCGGCGGCGCGCTTGGCCTGGATGAGGTCGCCGAGGCGTTTGGCGAGGTCGTGCCCGTAGCATTCCACGTTCAGCTCGAAATTGAGGCGCAGGCTGCGTGGGTCCCAATTGGCGGAGCCGAACATCGCCCAGGCCTCGTCGACGACCATCAGTTTGGAGTGATCGAACGGCGGGGGGGTGAGCCAGATGCGGCAGCCGCGTTCGAGCACCTGCCACCAATGCGCGGCGGAGGCCCACTGGACGAAGGGCAGGTTGCTCTTCTCGGGGAGAATGATGTCCACATCGACGCCCCGCATGGCGGCGACGTTCAGGGCGGAGATGAGCGTGGCGTCCGGGATGAAATACGGCGTGACCACCTGGATGTGGCGTTGCGCGACGGCGAGGGCGCCGTGAATGGCCCAGCGGAGTTTCTCGAAATGAGCGTCCGGGCCGGCGATGAGCGTCCGGGCTATAGTGGGCCCGGCGGCGGAGAGCCTGGGAAACCACTCCAACCCTTCGAGTGGTTCGCCCGTGCAGAAGCGCCAGTCCCCCGCGAAGGCTTCCTGCAACTGGGCGACGACCGGTCCTTCGAGCTGAAAGTGCATGTCGTGGACGGGGCGTTTCGGCCGTTCGAGCACCGCGTGGCCGGCGCGGATGTTCATGCCGCCGGTGAAGCCGAGACGTCCATCCGCGACAAGGATTTTGCGGTGGTTGCGCATGTTCATGGTCATGATGCGCCAGGGGATGAGCGTGGGGAGAAAGCGGGCGGTGGGAACCCCCTCGGCGCGGAGCGTGCGGAGGATGGTGGGCCAGGAATAGCGGGCGCCGAGATCGTCGATGAGGACGCGGGTCTTGACCCCGCGGCGGACCGCGTGGCCGAGCGCTTCGGCAAAACGCTGGCCCCAGGCATCGTTGTCGAAAATGTAGGTGCAGAGCGAGACGCTCTTCTGGGCGCGATCGATGGCCTCGATCATGCGCGGGTACGCTTCGTCGCCGTTGAGCAACGGCTCGATGGCATTGCCGGGGGCGAGCGGTTTTTCGACGACGCGCCCGATGAAATCAGCCAGCGGTTTGTAGCTGGCGAGTTCGCCGGTCAGAATTTCGCCGCCGTTGCCCGGAGCGCAGGCGATGGTGGGAGGGAGCGGCTGGTACCAGGCGGGTTTGCCGTGCAGGGACCGGGCGCGGAGCCGGACACGATTGATGCCGAAGGCGAGATAGGCGAGGGGGCCGACCACCGGCAGGAGCCAGATGAGCGTGACCCAGAGCACGGCGGCGCGGGAATCGCGCTTGTAGAGGACGACGTAGCTGGAGGTGACGATGGAAACGAAGAGCGAAAGCCCGACAGCCAGGTGCGGCCACAGTTCCTCGAATCGTTCCAATCCCCCGCCCATACGTGAAAGACCGTAACAGAAAGCCTACCGGCGTCGAGGGAATGGCCGCTCGGCACCCATTAACACCCGGGACCGCTTGCATGGCGGGGAGGCCATCCCTACCTTGGGCGCACGCGATGACGCGACCAGCCAGCTATCTCAAGAATCTGGACTACTCGGTGGTGCAGCAATGCATGCATTGCGGCCTCTGCCTGCCCACCTGCCCGACGTACGACGCCACCAAGCTCGAGCGCAACAGCCCGCGCGGGCGGATCGCGCTGATGCGGGCGATTGCCGACGACCGGCTGGAGCCGACGAAGGCTTTCGCCGAGGAGATGTACTTTTGCCTGGGCTGCCTGGCGTGCATGACAGCCTGCCCGGCCGGGGTGAATTACGCCGAGCTTTTCGAGCAGGCGCGGGCGGAGGCGGAACGCGCGAAAGTGCTGAAGTCCACGAAGCGGACGATAATCCGGGGATTCACGCTGCGGTGGCTGTTCATGGATTTGGGCCGGTTGCGTTTCGTGGGAGCGTTGATGCGGTTGTACCAGCAAATGGGGTTGCAACGATTGATTCGGGGGAGCGGGATCTTGTCCCTGCTGCCGAAACGATTGCGGGAGCTGGAGTCGATGACGCCGACGATCCAGCCGAAGGTCACCGCGCAGCTCGTGGCCGAGGTGACCCCGGCGAAAGGCGCGCGAAAATATCGCGTGGCGGTGCTGACCGGCTGCGCCCAAGACTTGATCTTCAGCGATGTGAATCGCGCGACGGTGGAGGTGCTGGCGGAAAATGGCTGCGAAGTGTTCACGCCGGCCCGGCAGCATTGCTGCGGATCGTTGCACGCGCACAATGGGGAGTGGGAATTGGCGAAGGTGCTGGCGCGGCGGAATCTGGAGCAGTTCCCGCCGGAGAAATTCGATGCGATCATCACGAATGCGGCCGGGTGCGGGTCGCACTTGAAGCATTACGCGACCTTGCTGGCGGAGGACGCGGGCCTGTTGCAGGCGGCGGAAGCGTGGGATCACAAGGTGAAGGATATCCACGAATGGCTGGCGGCGATCGGCGTGAAAGCTCCATCGGCAGGTGTTGCCGCTCAGACCGTGACGTACCACGAAGCCTGTCACCTTTGCCACGGGCAGAAGATTACCGCGCAGCCGCGGCAGGTCTTGAAAGCCATTCCGGGACTTAAGCTGGTGGAATTGCCCGAGAGCACCTGGTGCTGCGGCAGCGCGGGCATTTACAATCTGGTGCAGCCGGAAATGGCCAATCAGTTGCTCGAACGGAAGCTGAAGCATATCCGATCGACCGGCACGGCGACCGTGGCCACGGCGAACCCGGGATGCCTTCTGCAGATCATCAACGGCGCAAAGAAAGAGAATCTGCCGCTGCGGGTGGTGCATCCGATTACGTTGCTGGCCGAGGCATACGACGCGGGCAAGCGGGCGAGTTAGGCCCGTTGCTCCAGCCGGGTGGGGTAGTTCCCTTTGCAGCGCCTGTGCGGAGCAAATTCCGTTGCTCCGGGAGGGCCGTTCGCGGCATCCTTGGCCCATGCCCGCAACATCACATTCGTCCCGCCCCCGCGGTTTGGCCGCCCGAGCCCTGTTGGCGAAGCAAGCCTTTACGCTGATCGAGCTGTTGGTAGTCATTGCGATCATCGCGATCCTGGCCGGAATGCTCCTCCCGGCCTTGGCGAAGGCCAAGCGGAAGGCGAAAGTCACGAATTGCCTGTCGCATTTCCGGCAGTGGGCGCTGGCCGCGAACATGTACGCCACGGACGATCCGCGCGGTCGCTTGCCGATGCACGGCAATGTGGGGAACAACCCATGGGACGTGGCGCTGGAAATGATTCCGGCGGTGCAGCAGTATGGATTGACGGTGCCGATGTTCTTCTGCCCGGCGCGAGGAGACGAGTTTTTCGAGGCGGAGCAGTGGCTGGAAAAGCAGCGGAAGCGGTCACTGCGGACGAACGAAGACCTGCGCTATTACTACAGCCAGCGGTGGACGTTCGGGTTTGCCATCATGCAGCATAGCTGGTGGGTGCCGCGCTCCGGTCGGCCGGGTTACAACGTGATGCCTTCGACCTCGCGGGTGAACACCAATTCGCTGAGCGACGGCTGGCCGGTGCGCCTGGAAGATCCGGGGGCTTCTTCGGCTCCCATCATCACCGATACCCTGTATCGCGATGGTTACGTGACCAACTTGAATCTCGCCTGGGGCGGACACCCGACGAAGAAAGCCGCCTCCGGCTTCCAGATCCAAGGCGGGCAGGCCGAGTCGATCACGCGCGCCTTCGCCGACGGGCATGCCGATGTCGCGCCCCGAGCGCGGATCGTCTGGCGGCACTACGGGAATTGGACCAGCTTTTTCTGACGGGTCACCGCTCGGACCGTCGGCGGAAACCGAGCAGCGCCGCGCAGCCGAATCCCAAGAGAGCGAAGGCATGGCCGGCCTCCGGCACGTTCGGGATCGCGATCGGCTCGCCGTAAATGAAGTCGTCCATGGCGGTGGCGTCTAGGCCGCCGAAACTCGTCAGATTCAGATCGTAGTCGCCATTCGTGATGCGCACCCGGCCAACATCGGGATCTGCGAAGGTCACGCCCAGGAAGGAAAACGATTTGTAGGAGTCGCCCCCGGAGAAAGGAAAGGCGGGGACGTTGTAACTCGTGAGGAGATTCCCGGCAGTGCCGTAGAAATCCAGCTTGGTCACGCCCGCCGTTTCGACATCGGTAAAGATCGCGCCGAAGCCGCGCACGGAGGCGCTGTCCGATGGGCTGCCCGGGACCGAGAAGGAGACATCCAGTTGGTTGGCTCCCACGAGGCCGAAGATCCGTTGGGGGCTGAACGCGCCGAAATCGTCGTCGTTATCCGGGTGGCGATTGCCGAAGAGCGGTTCGACGGGGCCGGGGTTGCCGTCGTTGTTGGAGTCGGAATCGGCGCTCACCTCGAGCGTGCCGGTAGTGGCGAACTGCGCGCCGCGAATCCGCCCAGCCGGGCTGCCGTCCGGTTGGTTGAAGAAATCGCCGGGGAACGCGTTCGGCGAAGCGAAATCGTCGGGCACGCCGTCCCAATTGATCTCGCGCCGTCCCACGCCGGGGGTGGCGGAGGGGCCGACGCCGTTGTTGACGCCGAGGCTGGCGCGGAAGGCGTCCAGGACGGCCTGGATGTCGCCAGCGGTCGCGCCGGTTCCCGAAAAGACGATTTGTCCCGAGGCGGACCCAAAATGGCCAGCCACGCCAATGAGAGCCGTCCCGCACCACGCCAGATACTTTGCTGTCGAGAATTTGCCGATGATGATCATAGAACTCCTTTCCTCAGGAGGGTGGTGTATTTTGGGTCGCTTCCCTTGGCAAGGCCAATTTTTGGATGATTTCCGGCGCGGAGACGTATCGTGGTTACCTACTTCCACTGATCCGCGCTCGCCGGGAGGGGAGGGGTGGCCTACAATTGGCGCGTGGAGGAGTGGCCGGAAGGGGAGTTGATCGCGCGCTGCCGAAACGGGGAGACGGCGGCGTGGGATCGGCTTTTCGAGCGGCATTGGCCGGCGGTGTGCCGGTATGTGTGGCAACTGAGCGGGCGGTTGACGGCTGAGGATGTGGAGGAGATCGGGCAGGAGACTTTCCTGGCGGTCGTCAGGGGGTTGGAGAGCTTCGGTGGGCAGAGCCAGTTGCAGACCTGGTTCTTTCGGATCGCCGGGAACAAGGCGCGTGATTTCCTGGCCAAGACCGCCGCCGCCAAGCGTGGGGGAGGGGAAACGGTGCTTTCGCTCGACGCGGAAATCGAGCCCGGCCTGCGCCTGGACCCGCCCAGCGACGCGCCCACCCCCGAATCGGCGCTGCTGAGGGCGGAGCAGAATGCCTTGGTGGTCGAGGCGCTGGCCCAGTTGGGCGACCCGTGCCGGGAGATTATCGAGCTGAAGTATTTTGGCGATTTGAACTACGACGAAATTGCGGCTGAACTGAGATTGAACGCCAAAACGGTCAGCTCCCGCCTCAGCAAATGCCTGGATAAGCTCGAGGCGCTGGCGCGTCCCCTGTTCGAACGGGAGAAAGTCCGGCCCATTCCCGTCTAATACTCATGGACGACACTGGAAAACCGAAAGCGGCGGAGCGCCTGGAAGCGTGGGCGAAGGAGCGCCGCATGCGTGCCGGGCCCCCGCTCGAAGGGGCCGTGCGGGAGCGTTTGCACGCCGAGGTAAGCCGCGTTTACCACGGCGAGTGTTCTCGGGGTGCGAGGCTCGGTTGGTGGAGGGCTGTCTGGTTCCGTTGGGCCGTGGCATCGGCTGCGGTGGTGGGCGTCGGCGTTCTAGTCGTTCAGCAATTGGGGCGGAAACCGGTCGAGTTGGCGCAAATGGCGGAACAAGCCGAGACGAGCCAGGCCAAAGAGTTTGCGCAAGATGCACCGCCGACAGCGCCTCAGCTCGTGCCGTCTGCCGCGGATACGGTGCGGCTGACCTTCCAAGACAAGGTTTCGTCCGCCCCGCCGACGGTGGAAAGTGCTGCCGCAACTTCGTTAACCGAAGCTCGTGCTAATGCGACCGACACGGCCCTCGCGATGAAGCGGGAGATTCCGCAAGCCGCTCAGCCGCTGCAGGTCGCCGCCGTTGCGGCCGAGCAGGCGGTGGCCCTCAATGGGGTCGCGCGGCAGCAATTTCGATCGGAAGCTCAGACAAACGCCGTTCCACCAGGCCGGGGGGTGCTGCGGAATTTCGAGCTGGAAGTGAGCAACGGAACGATTCGGCTGACGGAACCGGACGGTTCGATCTATTTGGGAACTCTCGTTGAGCCGGGCACGCCGGGATTGGCCAATGGGGTTGCAACTCCTACGAGCCCAGCCAGTGCGAGGGCGGCGGCAGCGGGCTCGCCGGGGCAACGACTCCGCTTTACGGGAACCAATCGAACGCTGGGACGGATCGTGTCGTTCGACGGGCAGTATGTGACGGCTGGCGCATCGACTCTCGCCACCGAGAGCAAAGCCGCGACAAACCAGGCGAAAATTTCCATAACGGGGACGGCCATCATCGGAGGTGCAGAGAGGGTGCTTATTCGCGCTGTTTCCGTGGAACGGTGACGCGGACGGGCGCGAGTCGCCGCGTCGGTAAAAATAATCGAAATTTTTGCATGCAAAATGGCGAAAGCCGGTTGCGAATTCAATGCGATCGAGGCTACACTAAGGGCGATGATTCAGCCGAAATGTCCAGCCCAAAGCGAAGGCCAAAAGCGCGCGTGGCCCTCGCTTTTTTTGGGAGTGGCATTGCTGCTTTCCGCAGGCATTTGGGCTGTTTCGGCAGCGGAAAGTTCCACCTGGTGGGCCTTCGAGCCGCTCCGCGTCAAAGCTCCGGCAGGTCAGGCTCCCCCTTCGATCGATGCATTTATCGCGGCCAAGGCAGCCCAAAAGGGCTTGCGGCTGGCTCCGGCCGCTGCGCCGGAGGTGTTGGTGCGGCGCGCGACCTTGGACCTATTAGGAATCCCTCCCGCGCCGGAGGAGATCGACGCGTTCTCGGCTGACCCTTCAGACTCGAACTGGAACACCTTGGTCGATTGGCTCCTTTCGTCGCCCGAATACGGCGAGCGCTGGGCGCGCCATTGGCTGGACGTGGCCCGGTTCGCCGAGAGTTCCGGTTTCGAGCACGATTACGACCGGGAGGGGGCGTATCACTACCGCGACTTTGTCATTCGGGCGCTGAACGACGATCTGCCCTTCGATCAATTTGTCCGCTGGCAATTGGCCGGCGATGAGTTCGAGCCGGACAACCCGCTGGCCTTGATGGCGACGGGATTCCTGGGAGCGGGGGTTTTCCCCACGCAGATCACCGCCAATGAAGTGGAGCGGACACGCTACGACGCGATGGACGACATGTTGTCCACGACTGGTTCGGCCTTCCTCGGTTTGAGCATCGGATGCGCCCGTTGCCACGATCACAAGTACGATCCGATCCCGGCGGCGGAGGATTACAAAATGATGGCCACTTTCACGACGACCGTTCGGAGCGTCG
>CAYZKY010000085.1:27631-28114 GCA_964478815.1 uncultured Verrucomicrobiota bacterium | reverse complement strand
GCGCTGAACTCGGCGGTCTTCAGCGATGGCTCGTTCTGCTACATTCCCAAGGGCGTGAAGTGCCCGATGGAGCTGTCCACTTACTTCCGCATCAACGCCAAGGACACCGGCCAGTTCGAGCGCACCTTGATCGTGGCGGAGGAAGGCAGCACCGTGAGCTACCTGGAAGGCTGCACCGCCCCGCGGCGCGACACCAACCAGCTCCACGCGGCGGTCGTCGAGATTCTCGCGCTCGACCGCGCGGAAGTGAAATACTCGACCGTCCAGAACTGGTATCCCGGCGATGAACAAGGCCGGGGCGGGATTTACAATTTCGTCACCAAACGCGGGCTCGCGCGCGGCGCGAACTCGAAGATTTCCTGGACGCAGGTCGAGACCGGCTCGGCCATCACCTGGAAATACCCGTCCTGCGTGCTGACCGGCGACAACTCGGTGGGCGAGTTCTATTCGGTGGCGCTGACCAACAACCTGCAGCAGGCCGAC
>CAYZKY010000085.1:0-27621 GCA_964478815.1 uncultured Verrucomicrobiota bacterium | reverse complement strand
AATATCCCAGCGTCGTCCTCAAGGGGGATAACTCGGTCGGGGAATTCTATTCCGTCGCCTTGACCAACAATTATCAGCAAGCGGATACCGGCACCAAAATGGTGCATCTCGGCAAGAACACCCGGAGCACCATCATCTCGAAGGGCATTTCCGCCGGCCACGGCCAGAACAGTTACCGCGGCTTGGTGCGCGTGGCCAAGGGCGCGGAAAAGGCGCGCAATTTCTCGCAGTGCGATTCCCTCCTCATCGGGAACAAGTGCGGCGCGCACACCTTCCCCTACATCGAGGTGCGCAACACGTCTTCGAAGGTCGAGCACGAAGCCTCCACTTCCAAGATCGGCGAGGATCAAATCTTCTATCTCCGCCAGCGGGGGCTCTCCACCCAGGATGCCGTGAACATGATCGTCAACGGCTATTGCAAGGAAGTCTTCCGCCAGCTCCCGATGGAGTTCGCCGTCGAAGCGCAAAAACTTCTCGGCGTCAGCCTTGAAGGAAGCGTGGGCTGATTTCGTTTCTCCCAATTCTGCAACTCAGGACTATCGATCGATGCTGCATATCCGAAATCTCTCGGCCTCCGTGGAAGGACGGCCGATCCTTAAAGGGTTAACCCTCTCCATCAAAGCGGGCGAGACGCATGCCGTCATGGGCCCCAACGGCAGCGGCAAGAGCACGCTCGCCGCGATCCTGGCCGGACGGGACGATTACGAAATCACCGGCGGCGAAGTCCTCTACCTCGGCCAAGACCTCCTGGAGATGGAGCCTGAGGAACGCGCCCGCGAAGGCATCTTCCTCGCCTTCCAGTACCCGGTCGAAATCCCGGGCGTGAACAGCATGTACTTTCTCAAGGCCGCCTTCAACGAAGTCCGCAAACATCGCGGCGAGCCCGAGCTGGACGCCGTCGATTTTCTCAAGCTCGTCCGCGAGAAAATGAAAGTCCTCGAACTGGATGAGGATCTCCTCAAGCGCCCCGTCAACGAAGGGTTCTCCGGCGGCGAGAAAAAGCGGAACGAAATCTTCCAGATGGCCGTCCTCGAACCGCGCATGGCCATCCTCGACGAAACGGATTCCGGGCTCGATATCGATGCCCTCCGCATCGTCGCCGAGGGCGTCAACCGCCTCAAACGCCCCGAAAACGCCCAGTTGGTCATCACCCATTACCAGCGCCTCCTGGACTACATCGTCCCCGATTTCGTCCACGTCCTCGCCGATGGCCGCATCGTCAAGACCGGCGACCGCACGCTCGCCCTCGCCCTCGAGGAGCGCGGCTACGACTGGCTGCTGCAACCCGGAATCGAATCCGATCTCGCCGCCGCCGCCGCGCGCTAGAAAGGCCCGTTATGGTGCAGACCATTTCCCAGCCGGAAACGCCCGCCCCCGACCGCTGGCTCGCGCTCTTCGACGAGTTCGAACGCTCCCGGCCGTCCTGGCCCGGCTGGCTCGCCGCCCTGCACAAGGCCGGCCTCGCCCACTTCGCCGAGCTCGGCCTCCCCACCACGAAGCACGAGGAGTGGCGCTTCACGAATGTCCAGCCGCTGGCCGCGCTCCCGCTGGCCTTGCCCGGAGCCGCCGCCATCGCCGAGGCCGATCTCGCCGCGCACGGCTTTCCCGGCCTGGCCGCGCATCGCCTCGTCTTTGTCGATGGCCGTTTCGACCCCGCGCTTTCCTCGCCGCCTGTCACGGGCCTCTGGGCCGGCAGCCTGGCCGCCCACCCGCCATCCGAACTGCGGCAGCATCTCGCCCGCCAGGCCCGCTACGATGACAATCCGTTCGCCGCGCTCAACACGGCGTTCCTGGACGATGGGTTTGCCATTCATGTTCCGGCTGGCCACGCTGCCCCGACCCCGCTGCATGTCCTCTACGTATCCACCGGTGCGCGCGCGAACGCTCTCATCCAGCCCCGCACCCTGCTCGTTGCCGAGCGCGGCAGCCAGGTGCGCGTTCTCGAACACCACCTCGGCCTGCGCGATACCGTCACCGTCACGAACGCCGTCACCGAAATCGTCGTGGGCGAGAACGCCTCGGTCGAACACATCAAGGTGCAGGAGGAAAGCGCGTCGGCTTTCCATATCGCCACCATCGCCTCGCGCCAGGAACGGAACAGCCGCCTCCTCTCCCATTCCATCTCGATCGGCGGCAGCCTCACCCGCAATACCATTCACTGTTCCCTCGACGGCACCGGCGCCGAAGTCACCCTGAACGGCCTTTACCTCGGCAGCGGCCGCCAGCTCGTCGACCACCACACCGCCATTTTCCACAATCAGCCTCACTGCCCGAGCCACGAGTACTATCACGGCATTCTCGACGGCCAATCCACCGCCGTCTTCAACGGCAAGATTTTCGTCCGGCCCGAAGCGCAAAAAACCGACGCGAAGCAAACCAACCGGAACATCCTTCTCTCCGGCGACGCCACCGTCCACACCAAGCCGCAGCTCGAAATCTTCGCCGACGACGTCCGATGCACCCACGGCGCCACCGTCGGCCAGCTCGACGAACAGTCCATCTTTTACCTCCGCGCCCGCGGCATCGGCCTGGAAAACGCCCGCAAAATGCTTCTCCATGCCTTTGCCAGCGAGATCGTCAACCGCATCACCATCGAGCCGGTCCGCGAACGCCTCGACCGCCAGCTCTTCGATCTCTACGAACGCTGAACCCAATCTTTGGCCGCCGACGAACCCCACTGGCCGGGTGACAAAGAGTCGGGTAAGCTCTTGATGAACAATGACCGCCGCCGTCAGCTCGAAAACTTGGACCGACGATGAGTTGCTCGCGCTTCCGGACGCGAAACACTGGGAGCTGTGGGACGGCGCATTGCGAACTATGAGTCCTTCCGGCGCCCTTCACTCGGCCGTCTCCCTTGCCATCGCCGCGGAAATCAAGTGGTTCGTCCGCCAGCATCGGCTCGGCATGGCCTTCGACTCCGCCTGCGGTTTCCGCCTCAATCCGGATTACTGCTTTGCCGCCGATGCCGCATTCGTCGGCAAGAGCCGGCTTGCTCAAGTGGAGAAACTCGATGGATTCATTCCGTTTGCCCCGGATCTCGCGGTTGAAGTCCTTTCCCCGAGCAATACGCTGCGGGAGCTTGAATCGAAGATCGCCCTCTTTTTTCAATATGGATGCCGTCTCGCCTGGATGATCCATCCGCAACGCCGCACCGTCCGGGAATACCGCTCCGGCGATACGTACCGGACGCTCACGGTCAAAGCTAGCCTCCTCGGCGATCCCGTCCTGCCGGGCTTCAAACTCGCCATCCCCGATCTGTTCGACGAGGGCATCTGATTATGTTCGACGAACCCCAGGCTCTCCATAGGCCGGTCATTCTCGGCCACCCCCACGCAAACCCGCGCAACGCCGGCTCGCTGGCTTGCCCGCACCCCTTGCGGTAGACTGACTCCACAAGATGAACGCAGCGGCCATCAGCCGAAAAACTTGGACGGACGCCGAATTGCTCGCGCTGCCGGAATCCAGGCGTTGGGAGCTGTGGGACGGGGAACCCCGCTTTATGAGCCCTTCCGGTGCCTGGCATTCGGTGCTCTCCGGCCGCATCTACGCCAGCCTCCTCGATTTCGTCGAATCCCGGCGCCTTGGCCTGGTGCTCGATTCCTCCGGCGGCTTCCGCATGGCCGATGAATTCTGCTTCGCGGCCGATGCCGCGTTCGTTCGGCGCGAACGCCTCGCCGCCGATCTCGATCTCGATCGCTTCCTTCCCTTTGCCCCGGATCTGGTGGTCGAAGTCCTCTCTCCCGGCAATACCATTCAAGAACTCGAACGAAAAATTCGCCTCTGCTTCGAGCACGGCAGCTCCATCGCCTGGCTTGTGCTCCCGGGAAAACGAGCCGTTCGCATCTACGCGTCTGCGGCCAGCTTCGAGACGCTCGGCGAAACCGACACCCTGCGCGGCGCGCCGCTCTTGCCGGGCTACGCCCTTCCGCTCGCGCAATTGTTCAAGCCCCTCTTTTGAGATGTTCGACGAACTCCAGGATCTTTATCAGCAGGTCATCATCGACCACAGCCGGAGCCCTCGCAATTTCCGCAAGCTCGAGACCGCCAACCGCGTCGCCGAAGGCCACAACCCCCTGTGCGGCGACCGGGTGACGCTCTACCTGCATCTGCAAGACGGCGTCATCCGCGATGTCAGCTTTCTGGGCGATGGCTGCGCCATTTCCAAAGCCGCCGCCTCCGTCATGACCGAAACGCTCAAGGGCAAAACCACTGCCGAGGCCGAGGCCCTCTTCCGCACCTTTCACGACCTCGTCACCACCGGCAAGACCGGCCCGGGCGATCTCGGCAAACTCGCCGTCTTCTCCGGCGTCAGCCGCTTTCCCGCCCGCGTCAAATGCGCCATTCTGCCCTGGCACGCGCTGGCCTCCACCCTGCAGGGCAAGGACAACATCGTCTCCACCGAAACCCCATGAACGACCGCCGCCACGTCACCGTCACCCGCGATGTCGAAGCCACGATGATCCCCGCCGGCACGCCGGTCACCATCGCCAAAGGCACCGAACTCACCATCACCCAATCCCTCGGCGGCAGCTACACCGTCATGGGCCCCGGCGTCATGGCCCGCATTTCCGGCAAGGATGGCGATGCCCTCGGCTTCGAACTCCCGTCCGCCACCGCCACGGCCACCGCCCCCGCCGACGGCCCCCTCAATCTCGACGATATTTGGGCCGTCATGAAGAATTGCTACGATCCCGAGATCCCCGTCAACGTCGTCGATCTCGGCCTCATTTACGATTGCCAGGCCACCTCGCTCCCCGAGGGCGGCCACCGCGTCGACGTCAAAATGACGCTCACCGCCCCCGGCTGCGGCATGGGCGGCGTCATCGCCTCCGATGTCGAGCAGCGCATCCGCGAACTCCCCGGCGTCGCCGATGTCCACGTCGAGGTCGTCTGGGACCCCATCTGGAACCAGAGCATGATGTCCGACGCCGCCCGTCTTCAACTCGGTTTAATGTAATTTATGGCTGATACCGCAAATCGATACCCCGAAAACGTCGCCGGGGCCTACTACGTCGATAACCAATGCATCGACTGCGACCTCTGCCGCGAAACCGCTCCCGCGAATTTCCGCCGGAACGAAGACGGCGGATATTCCTACGTCTACAAACAACCCTCCACGCCCGATGAGGAGAAACTCTCCGAGGAAGCCCGCCAGGGCTGCCCCGTCGAGGCCATCGGCAACGACGGCGCCTAACCCGCGCCGCTGCCTTCCACCATCATGACGGAGACCGAGCGCTCCCTCCTTGCGGAACTCGTGCGACTGGACGAACTCGTCCAGTCCATGCCCACCGCCCAGCCCAAGCCGAACCTCCTGCCCACCTTCGCCCGGCTGGACGAACTCGCGCGCGCCTTGCCCCCGGACAGCGATCCCTCGCTCCGCCACTACCTCGCCAAGAAGAGCTACGCCAAAGCCCGCCTCCACCTCGAAGGCGAGGCCGCCCGCGTCCCCCGAGGAACCTGCTAATTCCAACTCGCGTTCAAGATGAGACGAAGGCGCGCCGGGATTTCGTCCGCGGGCGAGGCGTGAGGAAGGAGCATAGCCGCAGGGCTCTGTGACTGACGAACAACGAAGCCGGCGGGCGAAAGACCAAGCGAATTCGTCTCATCTTGAACGCGAATTGGAATAATCACCCGCTCCGGCCACGCGCCGCCCCATGTTGACGGATACCATCGCCGCCATCTCGACCCCCCTCGGCGATGGCGGCCTCGCGGTCCTCCGCCTTTCCGGGCCCGCCGCCCTCGCCATCGCCGAGCGCTGCTTCACCCCCGCCGGCCCCCATGCCTCCCGCCCCACGCAAGCCCCCACCCACACCGTCCACTACGGCCGCATCCACCGTGAGGGGCGCCTCCTGGATGAAGTCCTCCTCACCGTCTTCCGCGCCCCCCGCACCTTCACCCGCGAGGACGTCGTCGAAATCGGCTGCCACGGCGGCGCGCTCCCCGCCCGCCTCATTCTCGAGGCCCTCCTCACGGCCGGTGCCCGCCTCGCCGAACCCGGCGAATTCACCAAGCGCGCCTTCCTCAACGGCCGCCTCGACCTCGCCCAGGCCGAAGCCGTCGCCGATCTCATCCACTCCCGCACCGACCTCGCCCTCCGCGTCGCCCACGATCAACTCCAGGGCCGTCTCTCCCGCCGCATCGGGCAACTCCGCGACTCCCTCATGCACGTCCTCGCTCATTGCGAGGCCCACATCGATTTCCCCGACGAAGACATCGCCCCCGACACCCGCGACGCCCTCCTCGCCCGCCTCCGCTCCGGCCTCGCCTTTGCCGAAGAACTCCTCCGCACCGCGCCCGACGGCCAGATCCTCCGCCACGGCATCCGCACCGCCATCGTCGGCCGGCCCAACGCCGGCAAAAGCAGCCTCCTCAACCTCCTCCTCGGCCGCGAACGCGCCATCGTCTCCCCCATCCCCGGCACCACCCGCGACACCATCGAGGAAACCGCCAACATCCGCGGCATCCCCGTCATCTTCATCGATACCGCCGGCCTGCGCGAAGCCGCCGATCCCCTCGAGGCCGAAGGCATCCGCCGCAGCCAGGAAAGCCTCGACCGCGCCGCCCTCATCCTCCACGTCGTCGATGCCTCCGAACCCCTCCAGCCCGACGATGCCGCCCGCCTCGATCAACTCGCCGGACGCAAACGCATCCTCGTCCTCAACAAAGCCGATCGCCCCGCCCAGATCACCGCCGCGCAGCTCCCCCCCGGCCTTCCCGGCGTCCCCGTCTCCTGCCTCAATGGCTACGGCCTCGAACCCCTCAAGGACGCCATCGAAGCCCACGTCTGGTCCGGCGCCCAGCACACCGGCGCCTCCGAAATCATGCTCGGCACCCGCCACGCCGAAGCCCTCGCCCGCGCCCGCGAACACCTCCAGCTCGCCCTCGCCGCCTTCGAGAAACAAGCCAGCCTCGAACTCATCGCCCTCGACCTCCGCCTCGCCACCGCCGCCATCGGCGAAATCGTCGGCCAAACCACCACCGAAGACCTCCTCGACTCCATCTTCCGCCAATTCTGCCTCGGCAAATAACGCATCCTCGTCCCTGTTATCTGCTCATCACCCTCGGCCTTTTGCTGGCCCAACCGTTCGCTTCGTCGGCATGGAGCCGGTTCCGTCGCACTGCGAGCTTGGATTTCTTTCGTGTCATTGCTGCCGCTCACCTTACCCAACAGTGTTCGCCCATCCGAGACAGGCTCATTCGCCAAGATTGTTCGGTGGGTTCACGGCGTTCTGTATTCGGCGCTCGCCTTTTCCCGACGACTTTCACAAATTGAAGGCGTGTTGCCACTTCCAGCAGCCGACGAATGCTTTTTGAGGACGCTTGATTTCGAAGGCGGAGTCGATGTCCGCAGAGCATGGGGCAATTCGGCTGGGCAATTTTGGCGGATGGGATTAGCGAAAAATTTGCCTTCCGGTTCTGGTTCCTGGCGTCCGTAAGTTAAAAAGGCATGACATCGCCAACCAAATACTCAGCGCCGCCAGCACGCGACGACGAGATGCTCCAGATCCATGAGCGATATGAGCAAGGAGTGCTCGGTTTATTCGAAGGAGATCGAGAGTCCAATGAGGTTTCTCCAACGCTGGCCGCAGCCGGCCACACCTCTAACTTTCTGAACAACATGCGGCTGCCGGTTCACCGGTGGTTCCGCTACAGCGCCGGTTTTTCCGCAGAATGGGTGAAGTGGTTGCTGGCCGAACGCGACGGCAGCGAGCCCCGCGTGCTGGACCCGTTCGTCGGTTCGGGAACGACTTGCCTTGCGTGCGATGAAATGGGCGTCCAATCCCACGGGATCGAAGCACATCCGTTCGTCTATAGAGTGGCCCAGGCCAAATTGAGTTACTCTGCCGACCCGAACCGGCTGGTTTCCAAGGCAGAATGTGCATTCGAATTAGCCCGGAAAGCCAAGGCGGATACAACGCGTTACCCGGAACTCATCGGTAAGTGCTACGGGCCGGAGACACTGGATTATCTGGATCGTTTCCGTCAGGGCGTCGAGCTCGAGCAGGATGGTTCGCCCGAAGCCGGATTGCTTTGGATGGCCTTGGTCGCCTCGCTGCGGATCGTTTCTGAAGCAGGCACGGCGCCGTGGCAATATGTCTTGCCGGGCCGGCGCAAAACTCTGCCCCCTCCGCCTGAAGTTACGTTGCGGAAGGCGGTGCGGATGATCGTCGCTGATATCCGTTTCATGGCGCGATGCTCGAAGCCTCTGGCCAGGTTGCGCGTCGACGATGCGCGCAAGTGCCTCACGGTGCCGGAGCGATGGGCCACGCTCGTCATTACCTCTCCCCCGTACGCGAACAATTACGATTACGCCGACGCTACCCGGTTGGAGATGGCATTCTTGGGCGAGATTCGCGGCTGGGGCGATCTCCAGGAGACGGTCAGGAGACATTTGGTTCGCGCTTGCTCCCAGCATGTCCCGCCAAAATCCATCGATCTGGAAGCAGTTCTGGCTTCGCCCGAGCTGTCGCCGATCCGCGACGAGATTGTTGGCGTCTGCCGGGAGCTTTCGTCCGTCCGGTTGGAGCGCGGCGGCAAGAAGACCTACAACAACATGATCGCGTGCTACTTTCTCGACATGGCGCAGACGTGGACGGCTCTTCGCCGCGTGTGCGCCTCGCCTTCGGAAGTTTGTTTCGTCATCGGCGATTCCGCTCCTTATGGAGTTTATGTCCCAGTCGTCGAGTGGTTCGGCAAGCTGGCGCTGGCCGCCGGTTTCGAATCGTGGACGTTCGAAAAGCTCAGGGATCGCAACACAAAGTGGAAGAATCGCAAGCATCGCGTGCCTCTCTGCGAGGGACATTTGTGGGTTCGCGGATAGAAACGGCGCGTCATGGCTGAGTCGCTTGCCCATCGTTGGGGACAGATCATCGGAGACTGCTTCGAAGTGTTCGTTCGGAACATCTTGAACGAAGTAGCGCTGCGGCACGGCCTTTACCTCGATCACAAAGGCCCGCGGGCCGCGCGCGGGGGCCAAGGCAAAGTGACGTGGCGAGATGGCTACGGGAACCGGCATGACCTGGATTACGTTTTAGAGCGTGGCGGAACGGAAACAGCACTTGGCGTTCCAGTCGCTTTCATCGAATCGGCTTGGCGGCGTTACACGAAGCACTCGAAGAATAAGGCCCAGGAAATCGAAGCTGCGGTAATGCCGGTCGCATTGACATTCTCGCGGCATCAACCGTTCTGCGGCGCGGTGCTCGCGGGCGAATTCACGACGAATGCCTTGCAGCAATTGAAATCCAAGGGGTTCGGTGTGCTGCATGTTCCGTATGCCTCGATCCTTGCCGCGTTTCGAGAACTCGGGATCGATGCGTCGTCCGAAGATGGTGCGGGAGGAACGTCCGAGGAGCAATTCCGCGACAAGATTTCCAACTGGGAATCCCAGCCGAAGCCCCAGGCATTCACCCGCCTGCTGGCGAAGCTTCACGCGCTGCACGGCAGCGAGATCGCGGATTTCAAGCAGCGGCTTGAAGCCTCGATTGTTCGCCAAGTCTGTTCGATACGCCTGACGGTCTTGCGGGGCCACTCCTTCGAGTGTTTGGATGTCGAGAGCGCCATTGCCTATTTAATCGAGGAGGAGAATTCCTACCGCTTGCGCGAAGCCGGTGAACCCCGGGAAGCATTCGAAGTCCAGCTTCGCTTTAATACCGGCGCGAAGATCGAAGCGGTGTTTCCCGATCGCGCCGAAGCGGTTGCATTTCTCCGCGGATTCTTGTGACGAAGTGTTCTGTGCGGGACAGCCGACTCGCTAGTTGCGGCGGGCGTCTCGCCCGCCGTCTCCGAACCCTCATCCCGCTCACCCACTTTCTCGAAAAATTTATCCTCCTGATCTCCAATCACTTAAGCCAATGAATCTACACACAAATGAATTAACACTTGACTTAAAAGCTTTCCAATGCGATAGATTTCAGGAGTAACAATGTAGAATTAACTCCATGAACACGACCGCCGCTCTCTCGCTCTCCGCGTCGGCGGTCGGTCCCGCCTCCGTCCCGCCCTTTCCCGGGCTTCCCACTTCGAAAAAGCCCGACATCCCGGAAATCCCACATCGAACATTTCGCACTGTTCCCCCTCCCACGTCCCCCTCTCGGAGCCCCGCAAGCCGGGTTTGTGGAACCAAAAAACGCCCGTGTTGTCAGTTCTTGCGAGTTCAGACGACCATTCTGCGACATTTTGCGACTTCCTGGGCTCAAAACGAATGCGTCTCTTTCGTCACGAACTTCTGCCCCCCGCAGCCCTTCCATGCCTTCCACCCCGCCACAGAGTCAGTCGACCTCGTTGCTTGTTCCCATCTCCCTCCCCTGTCCGTGGGCAACTCGGTTCATTTACACAGTCGCTTTCAGATGCCATTCCGCCGAAACCACTCACCATCAACTGCTTGCACATTTATGACCCCGCCCCCGCCTTTTTCTCGGGTCCCCTCGCCTGCGTCCAGGAGTGCCCACACCCACGGCTTCCCTTCCTGCCTTCTCTCGGTGTTCTCCGTGTCCTCGGTGATCTCTGTGTTAAATTCGGCGTCCGCCCGGCCGCCGCTTCCGATCGCACCCATTCCGCTCGGTTGCTTGACGGGTGAACGGCCCGCTCCCACAATCCGGGCATGAAGATTCCACAGCTCGCCGCTGCATTGTGCGCCCTCCTCCTCGTGAACACCGCTTCCCGCGGAGCCGACGACTACCAGCTCGGCCCGGATTCGTTCCCGAAGGAAGGGGTGCCGAAAGGCCAGGTCACCAAGCATGAATGGTGGAGCAAGATTTTCCCGGGCACGCGGCGCGATTACTGGGTCTATGTGCCGCAGCAGTATCGGGCGGAAGAGCCGGCCTGCGTCATGGTCTTCCAGGATGGCGGCGGATACGTGAATACCAACGGCTCCTGGCGAGTGCCGACGGTCTTCGACAACCTGATCCATCGCAAGGAGATGCCGGTGACCATCGGGATTTTCATCAATCCCGGCGAGCTGCCCGCGCTCAGCACGAACGCCTTGAAGCGGTTCAACCGCAGCTTCGAGTACGACGGACTCGGCGACACCTACGCGCGTTTCCTCCTGGAGGAAATCCTGCCTGAGGTCGGCAAGAAGTATACCCTGACCACGAACGCCGTCGGCCGCGCCATCGGGGGTGCCAGCTCGGGAGCCATCTGCGCCTTCACCGCCGCCTGGGAGCGGCCCGAGGCCTTCAGCAAGGTCTTCAGCACCATCGGCACGTATGTCGGCCTGCGCGGCGGCAATAACTACCCCACCCTCATTCGCAAGACCGAACCGAAACCGATCCGCGTCTTTCTCCAGGACGGCACGGGGGATCTCAATATTTACGGAGGCCACTGGTTTCTCGCCAACGAGGAGATGCTTTCCGCGCTGCAATTCTCCGGCTACGACACCACCAACGTCTGGGGCGATGGCGCTCATAACGGCAAGCAGGGCGGCGCGATCTTTCCCGACGCCATGCGCTGGCTCTGGCGGGATTACCCGCAGCCGATCGCCAAGGGCACCGGCTCGAAACAGCCCGTCATGCAAATCCTGATCCCCGGCGAGGAGTGGCAATTGGTGGCGGAAGGCTACAAGTTTACCGAAGGCCCCGCCGTGAACGAGAAGGGCGAGGTCTTCTTCACCGACATTCCGAACAACCGCATTCACAAGATCGGACTCGACGGAGCAGTCACCGTCTTCGCCCAAAACACGGCTGGAGCCAACGGCTTGATGTTCGACCGCCACGGAAATCTCTACGCCTGTGCGAACAATCGGAAGTCCATCGTCCGATATTCGCCCGCCGGCGAAATGGCCGTGGTCGCCGAGGGCGTCGACTCGAACGACATCGCCGTCCGCTACGGTGGCGATTACTTCTTCACCGACCCGGCCAACCGCAAAGTCTGGCACGGCACGGCGGATGGCAAAACCCGGGTGGTGGATACCGGCATCCGGAATCCGAATGGCCTGCGCCTCACGCCCGACCAGAGCCTCCTGCTGGTGGCCGATACTGCGGGACAGATGGTCTACTCGCTGCAGGTCCTGCCCGACGGCTCGCTGACGAACCGCCAGCCGTACTTCCACCTCCACCTCCCGGACGCCGCCACGCAAAGCGGCGCCGACGGCATGACCATCGACACGGAAGGACGCCTCTACGTCACCACTTCGCTCGGCTTGCAGGTCTGCGATCAAGCGGGCCGGGTCAATAGCATCATTCCCAAGCCGCAGCGGGCCTGGCTGGCCAACGTGGTTTTCGGCGGCGCCGACCTGGATACCCTCTTCGTCACCTGCACCGACAAGGTCTATAAGCGCAAGACGCGGGCCAAGGGGTATACGCCGTTCCGCGCGCCGTTCATGCCGCCGGCGCCTCGTCTTTGATCGTCCCGTGAAGCGCACGGTCGTCCTCGATATCGTTGGCCTCAGCGAGGCCTGCCTCGGGCCGCGCACGCCCCATCTGAATCAATTCGCCGCGGCCGGGGCGAAGACCCGCATCCGCCCGGCGCTGCCCGCGGTCACCTGCACCGCGCAGTCGAACTACCTGACGGGCCAGCCCCCGTCCCGCCACGGCATCGTCGGCAACGGATGGTACAACCGCGAACTGGCCGAAGTGCAGTTTTGGAAGCAGTCGAACCACCTCGTCGCCGGCCGGAAAATCTGGGAGGAACTGCGCGCCCACGATCCCCAGAATTTCACCTGCGCCAAGCTGTTCTGGTGGTACAACATGTATTCCACCGCCGACTACTCGATCACGCCCCGGCCGATGTACCCCGCCGACGGCCGCAAGGTTTTCGATATTTACACCTGGCCGTTCTCGATTCGCCCGGAGATCAAGGAAGAGCTGGGCGAGTTTCCATTTCCAGCCTTCTGGGGGCCCGCGGCCGGCACGTCGGGCCGTTTCGCGCCCGATGCCGTTTCCCGCTGGATCGCGCAGGCCGCCCAATGGATCGAGCGGAAGTACCGGCCCACCCTCTCCCTCGTGTACCTGCCGCACCTCGACTATAACTTGCAGCGGCTCGGCCCGGGGCATCCGGCCATCGGCGACGACTACGCCCGGATCGACACGATCTTCCGCGATCTCGTGAGCTTTTTCGAAGCCCGCGAGGTGCAGGTGCTCGTGCTCTCCGAGTACGGCATCGGCGCGGTCTCGCATGTCGTCTGTCCGAATCGCCTCTTCCGCGCCAAGGGATGGCTGGCCATCAAGGACGAGCTGGGCCTCGAGCTGCTCGATGCCGGCGCCAGCCGCGTCTTCGCCGTGGCCGATCATCAGGTCGCCCACGTCTACGTGAACGATCCCGGCATTCGTGCCGAAGTCCGCTCCCTCCTGGAAAACACCGACGGCGTGGCGAAGGTGCTGGAAGGCCCGGCCCGGGCCGAAGCCGGGCTGGATCATGCGCGGGCAGGGGATTTGATCGCCGTGGCCAACGATCGCTCCTGGTTCGCCTACTATTACTGGGACGAAGATCGCCTCGCGCCCGATTTCGCGCGCACCGTCGATATCCATCGGAAGCCGGGTTACGATCCCGTCGAGCTGTTCGTCGATCCCGCCATCCGCCTCCCGATGGTGAAGATCGCGGCCAAGCTCCTGCGCAAAAAGCTCGGCTTTCGCATGTTGATGGATGTCATCCCGCTCAACGCCTCGCTCGTCAAAGGTTCGCATGGCAATATCCCATCCGATCCGCGCGAATTTCCAATCCTGATGGGGCCGGCGGGCCTCTGGCCGGCTGGGACGGAAATCGATTCGACTCAGGTGAACCGCATCATTCAACAAGCGGTGCTCGGTTGAGGAGCGTCGCGCCCGTCCGAACGTGGGAAGGGAATGAATCCTGCTATAACAAGGCAGATGCTGCGCCGTTCGATGCTTTCGATTGTTTCAATTCTCAGCGGGCTGGCCTTCGGTCTCACGGAAGCCGGCTCGACCGAACTCGCGCCGCTTCCCGGAATCGTCATCAACGAGGTTTACTACGATCCTCCGGACAAAACGCAGCACCACGAATTCATCGAGCTATTCAATGCGGGTGCGGCCTCGCTCGATCTGAGCGGTTGGCGGATCGAAGGCGGCGTGGGCTACCGCCTGCCGGCGGGAACTTCGATTCCTCCTGGCGGATATCTGGTCGTCGCCGAAAATCCGGCCGCGTTTCGAACCGCCTTCGGGTTCCTGCCGCTCGGGCCGTGGGAAGGCGCCTTGAGCAACGAAGGCGAAGCGATCCAGCTCGAAAACGCCGCCGGCGAAGTCGTCGATGAGGTGGATTACGGGGTGGGATTTCCCTGGCCGACGGATCCGCATGGCGAGGGCGCCTCGATGGAACTCCTGCACCCGGCGCTCGACAACAATCTCGGCGGCTCCTGGCGGGCTTCCAGCGCCAATATCGAAATCCCGGAGACGCGCATCTTCATCGCCCCGGCCGACGAAGCGTGGCGGTACCGCAAGGGCACGAGCGAACCGGAGGGGGCCAGCGGCGCGTGGCGGCTGCTCGCTTACACGGAGGAGGCCTCCTGGAGCACCGGCCAGACTTCCATCGGCTATGGCGACGGCGACGACAATACGACGCTCTCCGACATGGCGAACAATTACACCACGGTCTACCTCCGCCATCGGTTCACGCTGCCCGTTGGGGGCATCCCCCCGGCGCTGCAATTGAATCTGAATGTCGACGACGGCGCCGTGGCGTGGATCAACGGCGTCGAGGTCGCGCGGATCAACGTCCCGGCGGGCACGCTCCGGTTCGACGCGCAGGCCTCGGCGGCGACCGAACCGGCCTGGCAAACGTTCCTGCTTTCCGACACGAGCATGCTGCGATCGGGCGAAAACCAGCTGGCCATCCATGCGGTGAATCAGTCCGCGGGCAGCAGCGATCTCACCATCGACGCCGAACTGCGGACTCCGGACCCCAGCGCCATCAAGGGGCGTCCGTCTCCGGGACAGCCGAATTCGGTGCTGCTGCGCGACTTCGGCAGCGCGCCGCCGCAAATCCGGCAGGTCACTCATTTTCCCAGTCAACCGACCAACGGGCAGGCGGTGACGATCACCGCCCGAATCACCGACCCGGACGGCGTCGGGCCCGTGCGGCTGGCCTATCAGGTGGTCGATCCCGGCCGGTACCTCCGAAAATCCGATGCCGCCTACGCCTCGACTTGGACCGAACTTCCCATGACGGACGATGGCGCGGGTGGGGATTCCGTGGCGGGAGATTCCATCTACAGCGTGCAACTTCCGGCCAGCCTGCAGGTCCACCGCCGGCTGGTGCGCTACCGCATGCAGGCGCAGGACGTGCCGGGGCATTCCGTGCTCGTGCCGTATCTCGACGACCAATCGCCGAACTTCGCCTATTTCGTTTACAACGCCGCTCCCGGCTGGCGGGGCGCGAGTCGCCCGGGAACGACGCCGGTGCTCGATTTCCCTCCGACCCTGATGAATTCGCTTCCGATCTATCACCTGATCGCGAACCAGACGGATGTCTCGAACAGCCAGTGGAATGGCAGTTACGATACGGTCCGCATGTGGGGCACCCTCGTCTATGACGGCGAAGTGTACGACCATATCCAGTTCCACAATCGTGGCGAGGGCTCCACCTACAACACGGGCAAGAACAAGTGGCGCTTCCACTTCAACCGCGCGCGCGATTTTCAGCCGCGCGATTTCTGGGGCCGCCGGTACCGGGCGGACTGGAAGACCATGAACTTCGATGCGTGCGCGAGCCCGTGGGCGTCGGTGAATCGAGGTATGGCCGGGCTCGACGAAGGCATCTCCTATCGCCTGTACGAACTGGCCGGCGTCCCCAGCTCGAAGACGCATTATCTCCACTTCCGCGTGATCGACAACGCCATCGAGGCGAGCAGCACCAGCCAGTACGACGGCGATCTGTGGGGCCTCTATCAAGCCATCGAGCAGCCGGACGGGCGTTTTCTGGATGAACGCGAGCTGCCGGACGGCAACGTTTATAAAATCGAAGGCGGGGGCGGCGACAAGAAGAACCAGGGGCCGACCCAGTCCCGCGACACGAGCGACTGGAACGCGTTCCGTTCAGCTTCCGGTTCCTCGCAGACGGAGAGCTGGTGGCGCACGAACATGGATATGCCGAACTTTTTCAGCTTTCACGCCATGAACCGCGTCACGGGAAATGTCGATCTGCGGCACGGCGCCAACCATTACTTCTATCACCGGCCCGATGGCCGCTGGGCGATCATGCCGTGGGATATGGACATGATGTTCCTCGCCGAAACGCATTGGCCGGGCATTGTCGATCAGAATGCAGCGCTTTCCCTGCCCGGGCTGGCGCTGGGGTTCAAGAACCGCTGCCGGGAAATCCTCGATCTGATGTGTTCGGACGCACGCCCGGACGGCGGCCAGATCGGGCAATTGGTGGATGAATTCGCTCAGGTCGTGAACCCCGCCGGCGAGGCGCTGACCTGGGCGGATGTGGACGAATTCATGTGGAATTGGAACCCGCGCAGCGCCGGAGACGGTTCGCCGAGCGGCCAGGTGAATCACCGGGGCAATTTTTACAAAACCCCCTACACCGACAACCGGTTCGGCGGCACCTGGGTGCGGCGGCTCGCTTCTTCCAATTTCGAAGGCTTTGCCAAGTTCATTCTCGATTATTGCACCGACACCGATCCGAACACGTTCACGCCCGGGGACGGCGACGCCCGCGGCTACGGCTTCAATTATCTGGAACTGGAAGCGCGCGACACGGCCATCCCGAATCGTCCAACCATCACGTACGCCGGTTTGGAGGGGTTTCCGGCCAATGGCCTTCGGTTTCGCGCGTCAGCCTTCAGCGATCCGCAAGGCGCCGCGACCTTTGGCGCAATGAAATGGCGGATCTCCGAAATCTCGCATCCCAGCATGGCCAGCTTCGTCGCGGGCGCTCCCCGCAAATACGAACTCGAACCGGGCTGGGAATCTCCAGAACTGACCGCGTTCGCCGAGAGCATCGATCCGCCGGTCTCTGCCGTCAGGCCGGGCGGAACCTACCGGGCGCGCGTCCGCATGATGGACAACACCGGGCGCTGGAGCCATTGGTCCGAGCCGGTGCAATTCGTCGCGGGCGAACCGAACGCCGGGGAACTCACACGGGGGCTGGTGATCTCCGAAATCCTTTATGCACCCGGACCGCCCAACACCGCCGAGCAAGCTCTCGGCTTCGCCGCATCGGATTTCGAATATATCGAACTGCGAAATACCAGTTCTGAGCCTCTCGATCTAACCGGCGTGCGTTTCACGGCCGGCGCCGATTTCGAGTTCCCTTCCGGCTTCACCCTGCCGGCCGGCGCGCCCACCCTGGTCGTGGCCAACCGGGCCGCATTCGAACAACGCTACGGCCTTGGATTGCCAATAGCTGGATCGTTTTACCCAGCCCGGCTCGACAACAACGGCGAAACGATTCGGCTGGTTTATGGAGCGACCATCCTTCGCGAATTTCGCTATGACAACGCGGCGCCCTGGCCGGACGTTTCCGGGGGACGCAGCCTGGTCCTGCGCTCGCCACAGACCAGTCCCGACCATCGCGACCCTGCCGAATGGCGCCCGAGTGCCGCTGCGGGGGGAACTCCCGGTCGCGCCGACGGGCAGAGCTTTGCGGATTGGAAGGCCCGTTACGGGATAACGACCGATGAGGACGATGCCGATGGCGATGGCGATGGCTCCACGGCGTTCATGGAATACGCCGCCGGTGGCGATCCCCGCGTCGCCGAATCGGATCCTCCCATTCGCTGGAGCCGGGAATCGCTCGGCGCTTCTCTTGAGGTCAGTGTGCGCCGCGCCTTGTCTGCCAGCGAAGCCGGGACCGCCGTGGCGATTTCCGAAGATTTGCGAGTCTGGACCCCGGCGAATGCGCTTCTGTCGCGACGTTCCGTTTCAGCCGAAACGGAGGCGCTCACCTACTCCGTGCCGCTCCAGGGGCAGCGGCTTTTCCTGCGCGTCGTCTTTTCGAAGCGTTAGAGCATTTTCAGCCGCCGCTGTGCCGTTCCCAAATTCCTGAACGGCTCTGACCCACTACAGATTCTTTACGCTCAACGCGAGCCGGCGGCGGTGAGCTTCTCGATTGGGGGCGTCGAAAAACTCGACGGGATTGAAATCGTCGGTCAGCACGCGCCCGTCCATGGAAGGCGGCGTCACGACCGCGTTCAGGCACGACTCCACATCGCGAAGCAATTCTGGATGCACCTGGGTCAGCGCCACCGGGCGGAGCGCCAGCTCCCTGGCATCGGACGCCACAAAAAAGACATTCCCATTGCCGTTGGCGTGAATCCGCACCGCGGCGAAAACATTGGTCAACGTCTTGAACAGCGAGCCCATAAAGTAGCTCTTCCCCGGCTGGAAATCGCCGAAACTGTTAATGACGAGCACGCCGTTCGGATTGAGCACGTTGCGAATGGCTCCGAACGCTTCGCGGGTCATGAGATGCGAGGGCGAAGAATCGCCGAGAAACGCATCGAGCAACACGGCATCGTATTTTTTCTTCGTGGCGATCAGGAAGTAACGCCCGTCCCCGATAGTCAGATTCATCTTCGCGGGATCGAGATCGAAAAAACGGCGGCCCACCTCGACGACGCCCGGGTTGATCTCCACTGCGTCCACCCGAGCCCCATCTTCCGCGAGCTTCATCGGCGCTATCCCCACCCCGAGGCCGATGCACAGGGCGGAACGCAACTCGGGCGTGTATCCGCGCGCGAGCAGATGGAGCATGTAGGTGAAGAGCGACAGGCTCTTCTTTTGTTCGAAATCGTAGCTGTTCTGCACCAGAAAATCGTTGAGATACCAGCGCTTCGGCGCCCGCTTGCTTTCGATGACTTGCAGCAATCCGTAATCGGAGTTGCGGTGATACAGCTCGGTCACGTTCGCCATCGTACGCGACTGCTCGCGCCAGATGCCGCCACCGGAAAGCAGCGTTGCCAGCCCCGTCATCAACGCGAGGCGCCCCACATCCTGCCGCGACCAGCCGATAAAGTAGGCCGCGCACACGGCCAGCAGAACGCCCGCCGTCAGAAACATCGTCACCGAATTCGGCAAAAACGGAATGAGGACATAGCCGATCAGAATCGTGCCGAGCACACTCCCCACGGTGCTGAGCGCCGATAATCGGCCCACCTGGCTGCCGATGGTGTGAAACGAAAGCGCCAGCACGCGCACAAAGAACGGCCCCACCGCGGCGAGCAGCGTCAACGGCACAAAGAAAAGCACCGCCGAAGAGACCAGCGCTCCGATCGCGAGATTTAGCCGGACGAAGGCGTAGGCGACGTCCTCGACCACCAGAATCGTTAGCGCCAGGTAAACGGCCGCGGCCGCGATGCAGTAATAAATCCGGCTCAGCCGCATGGAGCGATCCACCAGCCAGCCGCCAAAATAGTAGCCTGTGGCCAGCGAAAGCAGCGTGACCGCGATTTGCGCCGTCCACACAAAATGCGACGTGCCGACGTAAGGCGAGAGCATCTTCGCCCCGAGAATCTCGACGATGAGGATCGCCGCGCCCGTAATCGCCGCGGTCGCGTAAAGGAATCGACGCAACCCCGGCGAAATGGCAGCAGGGGCGGCAGGAGGCGGCGGCGCGGATTTTGTCATCGGGCGCCAATTAACCACAACCGCCGGATTTGGAAAGACTCGACCTGCTCAGCTCACGGCAAGGTCCGATTCTTCAGCCAGCTCACCGCCGCCGTCTCGCCGTACAACTTGAGCCGGTCGAAGTAGCTCACGATTTCGGTTTCGCTGGCCTGGGAGAGCCAGCCCTCAATGAATCTGCTGTCCTCGCGAATGGCCGACTGCCGCGCTGCATTCGATGCCAAACGGGCGGGCACGTCACCCTCGATGAAATCGTAGGTTTGCGCCGGATCCAATTGCCTGAGAATTCGATCCTCCACCGCGATCGAGAGCGATTCGCCCAGCACGTTTCCGCCGTCTTGAATCATTCGGATGCGATCCGCCAGTTGCAGGCCGGTGCGCGCCATGGATTGGGCGGAAGCGTCATCGCCATTGTTGCGATACTGCGCGACCAGATCGGCGATCTCCTTCGACATCTCGCCCATCGCGGGCAGATGCGGCAGTTCCACGGCGCTCATGCCGAGCGCCTTGGCCTCCGCGGGGCTGCGCCCGTTCGCGAGATAAATCTCTTCCAGCGCTTGCATGTGCTCGGTGATGTAATCTCGAAAGGAGGGGCGCTCGCCGGCTTCGGCCAGTTGCTCCATCGCCGCCGCCGTCTCCTTATCCTTAAAGTGCTGTTGCGCGGCCCAATACGCGCCGAGGGCGTTGTCAGGATCGGCCTTCTTGAACTGCTCGATCCAGTGGCGGCGGTTCTCCGGAAACGCATCGTGCGCCACCACGCGAAACAGGACGGAGGGATCGCCGGGAAAGTTCGCGGCCGCCCGGCGCAGATAGGCGAGATCGTGGGTGACGCGATACGCGGCGAGCAGGCTCTCGGCGGTGCCTTTGTTTCGCTGGACAAAGGCGTCCGCCGCTTCCGGGCTCAGCATCGTCAATGTTATGTCGCCTTCGTTGATCCGCTCCATGAAACTTTTCGCGGCGGATCCGCCGGCTTGTGAAAGACGCTGAAATTGAGGCGCGGAGTCTGACGCCGGTGGCGCTGCCGAACTTTGGCCGGCGGATGGGCTTGCGCCATCGAGTGGATGGGCGGTTGTCACCGGCCCGCCATGCCGCCGTGACTGAATCACGTAGGACGTGGCGAGCCCAAGTGCCAGGACAAAGGCGGCCACGGCGATTTTTGCTTGAGTGGAACTCATAAGATAAAGGAGGCCCAACGCGGAGGTGGAACCAGCGGCAACCGGCAGAGCCGCGTACGCGGAAACAATGCCCGGCACGAGCGCGGCGGAAGCGGCGGCGGAAGTTTCGAGGCCCAGGGCGGCGGCGAGGCTTCCGGAGGAGGAAGCAAACCCGCGATTGCGGAACCAGCCAAGGAGCGTTTCCAGGACTCCGTTGACTCGTTTGCGCGCCGCGTCTTCACCGACGCCCAGGGCTTGGCCCACTTCGCGAAAAGGCCGGCCTTCCATGAAATGCAAAATCACTGCGAGCCGATCCGATTCGCGCAACTCGAGTAACGCCTCGTCCAGCATGGGCCCAAGCGCCGCCCAGGTGGACGCCCCCTCCCGTGTTTCGCGCGCCAGCTCTGCGGCCATCGTCTCCCGTTTCTGACGGCGCAGCTCCGCCCGGAGCCGTTGGCGAGATTGGTTCAAGCTCGTGCGATAAAGCCACCCTGCGAGCGTGCGATCCCACTTCAACCTCCCGGCTTCGTTCGCCAGGGTGAGGAAGACATTCTGCGTGATCTCCTCGGCCAGGCCGCGGTCGCCCAGTTGGCGCATTGCCGTCGCGAAGACCATCTGGACATGCAGCTTCACGACCGCCGCGAACGCGCTCTCGGAACGCGTCGTGGCAAAATCCACGTAAAGCTCGGTCTCGTCGCTCATTCGCTCGGTCACCTACCCTGTATCTTGCCGCCGTTAAGCCGAAACCGGAAACCCTCCGCGAAGAATTTTTCGGGCCCGGCGGTCTTTCCTATTGCAATCCAATATAAGCCCCGCTATTTTCGCCCGGTGAGCAGCAAATCGGATGTCTGGCAGGGAACCTTGGCCTTGATGGTCTTGAAGACTCTCGAACGCGTCGGCTCGCTCCACGGCTACGGCATCGCCCGCCAGATCGAGCGGACCAGCGCGGATGTGCTCCTTGTCAATTACGGCACGCTTTATCCTGCGTTGCTGAAACTGGAACAGGAGGGCTCCATCGAGTCCGAATGGGGTGTCTCCGACAACAACCGCAAGGCGAAGTTCTACCGGCTAACCCGGGCGGGAAAGAAGCAACTCGAGAAGGAAGCGCAGGAATGGGAGCAAACCACCGCCATCCTGGCCCGCTTTCTTAGCCCCGAAACCGCCTAACCAAAAGCCCCGGTTCACTCGAATTCACTCTGCCTCATTCCTATGGCCTTCCCATACTATAAGGACTCGATCACGAACCCGAGGTCACTGCCATGAAACGATTACGCTCCTGGCTCGCCCGGCTCGTCGCAACGCTTCGCAGGCGCGGGGCGGATCGCGATTTCACTGAAGAACTCCAGAGCCATCTGGCCCTGCAGATCGAAGACAATCTCCGCGCTGGAATGACGCCTGAAGAGGCGCGCCGCCAGGCCATGCTTAAACTCGGCGGCATCGAATCGACGAAGGAGGCCCACCGCGATCAGCGCAGCCTGCCGTGGCTGGAAACGTTCTGGCAGGACCTCCGCTTCGGCGCGCGCCAACTGCGCAAGAACCCCGGCTTTACCGCCGTGGCTGTCCTCACGCTCTCCCTCGGCATCGGCGCGAACGTGGCCGTCTTCAGCCTCGCCAATGCGGTGCTTTTCCGACCGCTGGGGTTTGAAAACCCGGATCGGATGATGTGGGTGCGCATCGCGAACACGTCGACAGGCACCACCGACGACCGGCTCTCCTGGCGCGAGATGGAGGACATCCTGGAGTCCACCAGCAGTTTCGAATCGCTGGCGACCTTTGGCGTGGGCGACGCGCTCTGGGAGCACGATGGCACTACCGAAGCGACGCCGGGGCTGCGGGTCACCCCCGGTCTCGCCGAAGTCCTCCGCGTGCGGCCGGTGCTGGGGAGAACGTTTTTGCCGGACGACGCGAAAGAGGGAGCCGCCGCCGTCGTGATGATCAGCCATGAACTTTGGCAGACTCGATTTGCCGGTTCGCCATCCGTCCTGGGCCAGAGCGTTCGCCTGGAAAATAAGCCGCATGAGATCGTCGGCGTGCTTCCGCCCGGCCTCGATTTCCCCCTGGAAAGAGCTCCTTCCGCGGGAACGGGGAGCGTGCTGCGGTCGGGCCCCCGCACATTTTGGCTTCCGATGGGAATCCACGGAGAGGACCGCGTCTCGCGTGCGGCGCGGATGTTCCTGCCGGTCGGCCGGCTCAAGCCCGGCGTGCCGGAAACAACCGCTCGCGCCGAACTCGCCGCTCTGGGACAACGCCTGGCCATCGATCACCCCGAAACGAATCGCCACCGGACGTTTGAGCTGGTGAGTTTCCGCGATCAGATCCTCGGCCGCACCGGTCAGGCGGTGCCGATCCTTGTCGCGGCGGTGGCCGCCGTGCTGCTGATTTGCTGCGTCCACCTCGCGAACCTCCTGCTGGCCCGAGGCGTCGTCCGTCAGCGCGAGTTGGCCGTGCGCCTGGCCTTGGGGGCGGGCCGCATTCGCATCGTCCAAGCCCTGATGATGGAAAGCTTCCTGCTCGCGGTTTTCGGGGGAGTGCTCGGAATCGTTCTGGCCGCCGGCCTGTTGCGAGGGATTCGTGTCCTGGGCGTGGCGAACGTCCCGTTTGTCCGCGAAGCCGCGCTCGATGGCACGGCCTTGCTCTTCACGGCCGGGCTCTCCCTCGCCACGGTGCTCTTGTTTGGTCTCTGGCCCGCCCTGCGGCACTCACGGATCGAAGCAAGCGCCTCGCTGCGCAGCGGAACGCGGACGACGGACAGCCTGCCCCTCCGGCTCTGGCAACGTGGCTTGCAGGCCGCGCAAATCGCGGTCGTGATGGTATTGATCACCGCCGCGGGGTTGCTCCTCGAAAGCTTTCGCCGCTTGACCGGCCAGGATCTGGGATTCAAGGCCGAGCAGGTGTGGACGGTCGATGTCGATAGCTGGGGCATGGAATCGAATGAGGCCATGTGCCAACTGTATCGCAGAATCCACGCCCGGCTCTCGGCCCTTCCCGGGGTCGAAGCGGTGGGCACCTCCTCCTCCGCGCCGCTCACCGGAAAATGGACCTTCGACGAGAAGGCCCAGGTTGTGGGCGAGCCGAAGCCGGAGGCCGACCGCCCTTCGCTGGCGGCGGGGTTCATCGCGTTCGACTATTTTCGCGCGATGGGAATCCCTCTCCTCTCAGGACGCTTCTTCCACGAAAGCGAACTGAAGGACGACGGCTATGGCCGGATCGTCATCCTGAATCAGGCGGCGGCGGATGTCCTTTTTCCGGGGCGTTCCGCGATTGGCGGACGTTTCACGGTGGGATCGAACCCGGATCGGATTCTGGAAGTCATCGGTGTCGTGAAAGACACCCGCGATGTGCGGCTCGAGGAAAAGCCGCAACCGCGCTTCTATTGGCAGTATGCCTTCGGAGGCGCCCAGGTGGTGGTGCGAAGCACGACGCCGGCGGAAACGATGCTTCCCTGGCTGCGGGAAATACCGCAGCAGGCCGACCACCGCATCCTCATTCGAGAGATCCGGCCCATGACGGATATCGTCGCCGGAGCCGTCGCCGAGCGGCGATTCCTGATGGCGCTGGTGACGGGCTACGCGCTGGTCGCCCTTGGCATTGCCGCCATCGGCTTGTTCGGCGTCATGGCCTATCAGGTCGCCCAGCGCACCAGTGAATTTGGCGTTCGCCTCGCCCTCGGTTCGAGCCGGGCCGGCCTGATCCGCCTCGTTCTCAGGCAGGCCGCCACCGTCATTGCCGCCGGCATCCTGGCCGGGCTCTTCATTTCCCTGGCCACCAACCGCCTGCTGCAAAGCCAGCTCTTCGGCCTGTCCCCCCACGATCCAGTTCTGCTCTCCGCCGTCAGTCTCCTGCTGGTGGCCGTCGCCGTGCTGGCCAGCTACCTCCCGGCGCGGCGCGCGGCCAAGGTCGAGCCGATGGTGGCCCTGCGCTGCGAGTAGCTGACCCGCCAAACAAACGCTCCTTCCCGGCTCGCCGGAAAGGAGCGTGCGCGAAAGGCTCAGCCGAAATCCGGGTCAGCGCCGGACGCGGTAGAACTTGTGAGTGGCGGCGGTCGGAACCGTTTGCGGGTTGACCTGGCTGGGCGAGGTGGTCCACGCGACGAAATCGGCGGTCTCCTCCAGTATCCCACCTCCCGTCCAGGAAATGTTGAAGCCCGTCCCGGAGAGGAACGGGATGGCGAACACCGGAGCGGGCTGCGTCTCATTCCGGGCCCGGAAGGTCCGCAGGGCGTCCGGATTCGATGTATCGTTGATCAGCACCCGGGTTCCGTCGGGCTTCACCGAGAACCATTCCAGGTTCGCGTTGCCCGCCTCCTGGCCCGCCAGCAACCGCATCGGGTACAAGCCCGGCGCGGGCACCGCGAACCCGAACAGCACATCCACGGCCCCGAACCCTTTCGGGCCATCCCACTCCGCGAGGCGCGGATTCGCATCCGCCTGAATCGAAGCGGTGACTTGCGTGCCCGCCGCGAGCGTCGTCTTCAAGCCGCTGCCGCCGAAGCGGGAGGAAATCGCCAGGACGGGAATCTTCACTTCGGTGCTGATATCCCCAATGCGGTAGGGAAAACCTTGATCCGCCGATTGGATCAGCAGGACGGCGATCGCTCCGGCCTGTTGCGCCTTGAGCGCCTTCTCCGCCGAGTTGCAACTGCCTTCGCCGATATCGAGGAGCAGAATCTTGCCCGCCAGGTTCGGGCTGGGCTCGAGCACGCAGGAGAACTCCGGATCCTCGCTGGGCGTGGCGTAAAAGATATCGCCGGTCAGCGGCGTGGCGGGCAGCGCGCCGCCGAACTGAAGCTGCGTGATATTCGTCGCGATGGCCACGGCCGGAATCGGGATCGAATTGGCCGGCTGAATAATCCGCAGGACGGCCTGACCCTGCCGCGCCGCCGTCAGCCGGAAAGCATCCTCGTTATTCACCCCCATCTGATAATAGCCCGCCGTTGGGAACCGGACGTAGGTGAGTATCTCATGGACGAAGTTGTCTTCGCTGCCGGTCGTCCCCGGGATGCCGGGGAAGGGCGTGTCGTTCGGAAAATTCGCCGCCACGCCGCTGAGGTTCACCCAGTTAATCACCTCGGGGACGGCGAAGCTGTTGCCGGACTCGGCTCCGGACACGTCGGCGACGTTCGCATTGATTCCGCCGGACAGTACCGATTCCAAGAAGGAGATGCTCCCAGGGAGATTGCGCTGCGCGGCCGGCGGATCCAGCTCCTCGATGGCGTCCACCTGCCACACCTTCACGTCGAACCCAGGTTTGGCCGCATCCTCCGACCCCAGCGGCGTCCCCAGGCTGGCCGGCAGCGAGTAGTAATCCGCCACGGTGAACCGCACTTCGTTCGTCTGTTTCGTCGCCGGGCTGCCGTTATCTTCGAACACCACCTTGAACACATGCGGCGAAAGGGGCGGCAGGACCCCGGCCGCGTAGCGCACCGTCGTGTTCGCCTCCACTTTCTGGATCGACGTCGCCGTGACCGGCTGATCGTCCAGAAAGAGCTGGATCGAGTTCTGGTTCACCGCCGTGACCCGATCTTGCAGCACGAGACCCAGATTCACGACGGGACCTACCCCCACCGCATTGTTCGCTGGATCGGTTGAAATCACCGCCGGCACGGAGAGAGCCGCGTCCGTCACGTCGAGCGAGACGAGGTCCACATAGCCATCCGGCGCGCCTCCAACGGAGGTGGACTTGATAAAGACCCGCGCCACCCGTGCGCCCGAGGGGATTGTCCCGCTCTTCGAATCCAGACCGAACTCTTTGGCGTTGCCGTATTTCGAGTTCGATCCCGTCGGAATATTGGCGACGAACTCCTGGCCGCCCAACGGGATCGGCTCTCCCACTGCATTCCCCGCGTCATCCAGAAAATCGAGTGTGAGATCGCTGTAATCTCCCTGGGTCAGATAGCTGCTGAACCAGGCGGACATCGTGTACCTGCCCTCCCCGGCATCGATCTTCGCAGGCGTCAGCGTCGTGCCGCTCGTGAGGCTCACCCGCTGCGTCACTTCGGTATGGCTTTGCGTGATCCCATAGGTCCCCGAGGGATAAGGCCGCAAAAAAGCCGCCCCGGAATTCACCGGCCCGGGCATCGTGTACTGCGTGGAATAGAGATACGTGCTGAAGAAACTCCAGCCTTCCCCCACCCCGGGGTTTTCCTTCCCTCCGACTTCGACGGTGGGGGACTTCGACTCGGTATTCTCGAAGCTCCCGTCCTGGATCAGCTCCGTCGCGCTGGCGGTTCCCACGAAGGCCAGCCCTCCGCTCAAAATCGCCACGCCCATCCGCCTCGGTGCAGTATTCCGTTTCATGTCAGTTCCTTCCTTCTGGTCAATGTGTTGTCCGTAAAACCAACCCCTTGGCGGCAGCCCAACCTGCCGCCCGATATGGAGTCTTATCCCAAAACCCCCATCTGCCAGCAAGTCACATTCCAGTGCCGGATCGCTCCCTGGCAGCCCTCGTTTTATCCGCGGCCGCAGGCGCCTGACGCCAGCATCCGCGCATTAAGCCGCCACTCAGCGGCCTGGCAAGGGACGGCCCCATCGACCGTGAAATGCATTTTGCATGGAAAAGTTCAGTCGCCGCCATGGACTGCCCGAAACCATTTGAGGTGGGCCGCGGAGGTGAAGGCGAGGCCGACAGCCAGAGGGGGCGGCGCACCGACTTTGCGGGCACCCCCTGTTTTTTGAATGAGGAGGCAAGGGGCGGCGGGTGGGAAGGGGGCGAAGCTTCATGGTGGGTGGGGTTGGAGGTTGGTGCGATGCGGGTGCTGGAAATGTAGACTCCCGGGGCGACGGGAGGGGGTTAGGAATGGTGAGGAGCGGGTCATTTTGCGCGCAGGAAGTCCTATTTACGGGGGTTTCGTGAGGGTAGGCCCGATGGATTGGCGGTGGCAGGATGGGGAGCACCGGGAGGGGGACGCTGAGTTTAACACAGAGATCACCGAGGACACGGAGAGGCGG
>CAYZKY010000084.1:0-28671 GCA_964478815.1 uncultured Verrucomicrobiota bacterium | reverse complement strand
CAACCCCAACCCCCACTCCGCGCCGCCGCCTGACCCGGGCACGAAACGCCTTCGAATGCTCGAATATGGGCTTGGCGAGGGCGCGGCCCCTCGCCGCCGCCCCGAGAAGCAAACAGGCCGCCCCTTTCGGGAGCGGCCTGCCGGTGCAGCGCTTGCAAAGCCGGTTAGGACTTCCGGCGGAAGAGCGCCAGGGCGGCGGCGCTCAGGCCTAGGAGCGAGGCGGTCGCGCCCGCATCCGGCACGGCGGTGCCGATGGTGTACTTGATGTCGTTCACGCCGTTGTTATACGCGTCGGGTCCCACGACCAGGCGGAAGCCGGCCGTGCTGGAGAGTCCGACCGCGTACGTCGGATGGGTCGTCGTGCTGTAGGCGATGTTGAAATTGAGGACGGAAACCAGCGGAGTGACGAGATCGCTCAGGTCGTAAACCTCATAGCCGGTGGGGCCGCCATTGCCGAGATAATTGCCCATCGCGAAGCTGTTGAGGGTCACCGTTTCCCCGCCGAGCGGAACGAGGTCGAAAATGAGGCTGTTGGCCCGATCGGTCCAGACGGCGCTGGGCAGGTCGTTGTAGCCGCCCGCCCAGGGGTAGGGGTCGCCTTGCGATGTGCTGGAGGCATCGAAATCAAGGAAGGCGGTATCGTAGTCGGTGTCGAAGCTCGGCACCGAGGCGCCGAAATGAATGGTGGTGGTCGCCGCGTTCAAGGAGGCACACGCCGCCATCGCGAGCAGGGTAGAGGCAATTTTTCCGATCGTTTGCATTTGAGTAGTTGGTTAGTTGTTAGCAGCACCTGCTCAAACGCACTTAACAGCCAAGCGTAATCCGTGCCATCCATGTAAACTATTGATTATCAATAACTCCGAAGCCAGTGCTGCTTCAGCACTGTAAAGTTTGCTGACAATTAATCATCCCACTCCCTTCGATGCATCGACTGGAGGACGGCCGTTCGGCCCGCTCCCGGCGGCCTCCCTCGGGCCGTGCCCACGCCAAGGAACGGGCGCGTTTCGGCAATTGCCGATTGCCGCTCCGGCCGGGCGAAGGCTAGACTCGCGCATGCATGAACCGCCCAGAGTGTTAGCGGCCTACGACGGAACCCCGGGAGCCGAAATCGCGCTGCTCGACCTGCTGCGCTGCGGCCTGCCCAAGCCGTTCGAGGTGCGGGTGCTCGCCATCGCCGATGTCTGGATGCCCCCCGATCCCGCGAAGGAGGAACCGCAATTTCCGAACGAGATCGCCCAGGCGCGCCTTCGCTCCCGCCAGCAGGCCCTGGCCGCGGTCGAGACCGCCCGCACGGTGGCCGCGGAAGGAGCCCGCCGCGTGCGCGAAATGTTCCCGGATTCGACCGTCGACAGCGTGGCGCACGCCGACTCGCCTGTCTGGGGCATCCTGGCGGAGTGCTCCCGCTGGGCGGCCGATCTGGTCGTGATCGGTTCGCACGGCCGGTCCACCCTCGAAAAGTTTTTTCTCGGCAGCGTTTCCTACAAGGTCGCCGCCGAAGCGCCGTGCTCCGTCCGCGTCGTGCGCGGCCACGGCTTGGGAGAGACGCGCCCGCGGCGGATCGCCATCGCGGTGGACGGCTCCGAAGATGCCGACGCGGCGGTGCAAACCGTCCTGCGGCGCGAATGGCCGCGCGGCACGAATCTCGAACTGGTCACCGTCCTGGATTCCCCCACGCAGGGCCGCTGGCTCTGGCGCCAGAATTCGGGGCCGGCCGTCGGCGGCTTCGAATCGCCGGAGCGCGCCGCCGAAACCGTTTTGAAGTCTCAGGCCGCGCGGTTCGCGGAGGCGGGGTTGACGGTGGAGTCGGTGATCCTCGAAGGCGATCCGAAGAAAACGCTGTTGCATCATCTCGGCCAGCGCGATCTCGATGGCATTTTTCTCGGCGCGCGCGGTCTCGATCACGGCCGCCGTCTCTACTTGGGAACGATCGCCTCCGCGATTCTTTCGCGGGCGCCCTGCACCGTCGAGATTGTCCGCTCCGGCGGTACGGCGTAGCCGCCGCTGTTCCGGAGACGGAACCGGTTCCCGGGGAGCGCGAACGGCCTGCGCCGGGGCCGAGGCGGCGCTGGCTTCGAAACTTCAGGAGTTCGCCCGATTCCCGGCTGCGCTGCGAAACGCACACGAGGGCTGGCGCGTTCCTGGCTTGCAAGCGCGGCTGGCTATGTTAGCAGCATCGCCCCAAGGAATAGGAGCCATGAATTCGAAGAATACATCTCGGAGGGATTTTGTCCGCGCGTTCGCCTTCAGCGCCTTTTATTGCAGCACCTTTCAACGCCTCTTCGCCGGCGAAGAGGGAGAATTAACCGCTCAGGCCGCCGCGCCCGGCGTCGTCCGGCTGCGCCTGGCCGACTTCGCGGCGCTCAGCAGCTCTCTCGGCAGCATTCTTCTGAACGTGCCCGGCATGCCCACTTCGACCGGGCGGCTCGTCGTGACGCATCTGGAGGAGGGCGGGTACGCGGCCGTCAGCTCCATCTGCACCCATCAGGCCTGCGTCGTGGCCATCACCAGCAAGACCTCCAAGACGATCAATTGTCCGTGCCACGGCTCGCGGTTTCTCCCGACGGGCGAGGTCGTCAACGGCCCGGCGGGGGCTCCCTTGCCCTCGTTCGTCACGCGCGAGAATAGCGGCTTCCTGACCATTGAAGTTCCCGGTCTCAGCTACCAGGTCAGTGTCGGCGCGATCCGCTCCGGCAAACTCGAGCTCAGCTTCCCGGTGCGGGCGGGCCGCTCCTATGAGGTGGAGCTGCGCGCCGACCTCGCCAACCCGGCCGGAACGACCGTCCCCTTTTCCACCACCCCCGAAGGGGTCGAGATCAACCGGCTGACCGGCGCCCCGGCCGGCACCGCCACCGTGTATGTCGCCCGCACCAACGCCACCGGTTACTTCGTGGTCAAAGTGGTGGCCTGATTCCGCCGCTGGCGAATCGGGCGCAGGAAGGCAGGCGGCGATGCGGTGGGAACGCATCCCGCGCGCCAGGGGACATTTTTATCGAGTCCAGAGGGGGACATTTTCAAAGAGTCACGACACTTTTTCGTTGGGGAATCTGGCAAATCCCCGCTGGCGCGCTAACTTGCCGCTCCGCCGCGAGCGGCCCAGCCATGAGCATCTGCACCAAGACCGGAGATTCCGGCACGACCGGACTGATGTACAACCGCCGGGTGCCCAAAACGCATCCGCGGATCGAAGCCTGCGGCACGATCGATGAGTTGAATGCGGCCATCGGCGTGGCCCGGGCCGGGTTGGGAGCGGATGCACTGGGGGAGCGGCTGCTTTCGATCCAACGCCAGCTCGTCACCGTCATGGGGGAGCTGGCGGTCCTTCCCGAAGACCTGGCCCGTTACGAAGCGGATGGATTCGCGCGGGTCGGCCAGCCGATGATAGCCCCCATCGAGGAATGGATCCGGGAAGTCGAGTCCCAGAACGTCTCCTTTCGCGGCTGGGCGACACCGGGGGCCACTCCCACCTCCGCGGCCTTCGACCTGGCCCGCACGATCTGCCGCCGGGCCGAGCGCCGGGTTCAGCACCTTGTCGAGCTGCAGGAAGTGCAGAACCCGGTCATCCTGATTTACCTCAACCGCCTCTCCGATTGCCTCTGGCTCTGGGCGCGCGCCCGCGAAACCGCCGCCGAAAAGCCCGGCAACACGGCTGCGGCCTAGCCGCCTGTTGCAAAACTGAGCCGGGGTCAGCGCGAAATTGGCTCGCGCTCGGCGCGACGGGACCGGAACATCCCACCGCGCCTAGCGTTAACCTGACCGGGCCATACCTGTCGGAAACAGCGCGGCGCGCCATGGGATGACGACCTATTTCAACTTCGCCGACTGGCTGGTGATTCTGTTGTACTTGCTCGGGATCGTCCTGCTCGGGATTTGGTTCGGCCGCGACCAACGGAATACCCGCGATTACTTCCTCGGCAGCAAGACGATCCCCTGGTGGGGCATCGGCTTTTCGATCGTGGCGGCCGAGACCAGCGCGCTGACGATTATCAGCGTGCCGGCGATGGCCTACGGCGGCGACATCACCTTCATCCAGATGGTGATCGGCTATGTCATCGGCCGGGTGATCCTCGCCGTGGTGATGGTCCCGCACTACTTGAAGGGAGAGATCTACTCCCCGTACCAACTGCTCGAGTCGGCTTTCGGCGGCAGCGCCCGGCGGCTCGCGGGCGGATTCTTCCTGATCAGCGAAACGCTGGCCGCAGGCGTGCGCGTCTACGTGGCCTCGATCCCGATCAAGCTGATGCTGGGGGAAAAGTTCCTGAGCATGGGCACCGGCGACCCAATCTTCGGGGCGATTCTGGTTTTCGTGGTGGTGTCCCTGGTCTACACGTACATCGGCGGGGTCAAGGCCGTGATCTGGACGGACGCGGTGCAATTCTTTCTGTTCATGGCCGGGGGTGTTTTCACGCTGTTCTACGTTCCGACGCTGATCGAGGGAGGCTTTTCCGGCGCGATGCGCCAGGCGGCGGAGGCCGGGAAGCTCCACTGGCTGAACACCGATTTCTCGCTGGCGATGCCGTTCAATATCTGGATGGGCCTGCTGGGCGGCATGTTTGTCGTCCTCTCCTCGCATGGGGCCGAGCAATTGATCGTGCAACGGGTGCTGGCCTGCAAAAATGTCGCGGACGGGCGCAAGGCGCTGCTCCTCAGCACCGCGATGATCTTCCCGCTCTTTCTCGTGTTCCTGCTCGTGGGTGCCATGCTGTTCGTGTATTATCAATCCCACACGCTGCCCATCGCGATTCCCGAAGTCCGACCCGGCATCAAGGCGAACGATTACATCTACCCCATCTTCATGATGACCGGGGCGCCGCACATCCTGAAGGGATTCCTGATTGTCGCCATCCTGTCTGCCGCCATGTCGTCGGTGAGTTCGGCGCTGACCTCTCTGGCGTCCGTCTCGACCATGGACTTCGTGAAGCAGCTCCGCCCGGGCTGGTCCGAGGCTCGCTACTTGCAGTTTAGCAAGCGATCGACCGTATTCTGGGCGGTGGCCCTGATCCTGGTGGCGTACCTGAGCCGGGAGGTCGAATACGTGCTCAACGCGGCGTTTCAGTTGCGCGGCTTGACCAGCGGCGCGCTTCTCGGAGGATTGATCCTCGTCCTGTTCTGGCGGCGCGGCAGTTTTTGGTCTCTATGCGCGGGGATGGTCGTTTCGCTCCTGGGCATGATCGGCATCAGCCAGATCGAGTGGCAGGAGGCCGGCGTCGTGAAAAAGGTCGCCTGGCCCTGGTTCACCCTCATGGGAACCATCATAACTGTTGGCGTCGCCGCCCTCGTCCGGGCCTGCCTGCCCGCTCCGGCGAAGTCTTAACCGACGACCAGGGCTGTGCGGGTCGATGGAACGGTGGCCGCAAAGCCAGGCGGAAGGGGCGAAATTCGGATCGACAGCCCCGGGCGGGGCGGGCTAGCGTGCGCGCCCATGGAGCGAGATCGGTTAATGTCGTTGTTATCGGTGGCTGTCGTCGGCACGGCCCTGGCCACGGCGGGGGTCTGTTACTGGTACTTGCAACTCACCCGGCAGATGTCGAATTTGCAATTCCAGGTGGGCATGATTAATCGCAACCGGGCGCTCCTCCAGTCCTTCGCGGCCGAGGCGGTCGAGTACGGCCGGCATAACCCCGCGATCCTGCCAATTTTGCAGAACATCGGCATCCGGGCGCGCGGCGAGCAGCCGGCGGAACCCAGCGGCAGCATCACCCCCAATCCTTAATTTATGGCAGACGCTCCAGAGATCGTGGTCGGCGGTGCGGCGGAAGAAGGAAAAGGAACGCGCAGCCTGGTGCAGGCGGTGGCGGTGGCGCTGTTCATCCTTACCTGCACGGTGGGCGTGTTCATCTACCGGCAAGCGACCTTGGTCCGCCGGCAGATTCAGGATTTGACGCAGGTCGTGGTGGAGTTCGAACGGTCCGGTCTATCGGCCGGCGTGGAAGAACTGCGGAAGAACTTGTATGTATTTGCAGGGCAGAATCCCGATTTTCGACCGGTTTACACGAAGTATTTCGGCACGAACCAACCGGGGAGCGACTCAGTGAAGGTGGCCCCAGCCCCTCCGGCGGAGGCCAAGCCTCCCGCCAGTAATTAGTCCTTCCCGGCCGGTCGGCACCCGTTCATCCGGGGCGCGGGGCGAGGACTTTAAGTTTTATCGCCGCCGCCCAGCCAGCGCTGAAACCACGAAGGCTTGGGGGCGGGCTCCGCTCCGGCCAGCGATTCGTTAATGCGCTCCGCCAGTTCGGGAGGAGGCGGGTGAAGCGCGGCATCGTAACGCAACATGTCTTCGACGCTCGCGAATTCCTGCGGCGCCGACGCCGAATTCTGCGCGCTCGTGGCGGCCAGCCCGGCTTCGGAGCTGGTGCGGAACTGCACTTTGGCAAGGTCCTGGTTCATGGGTTTATGGGTCAGGATTTTTTTCTGAAGCGGGTGGCAAAGGCTTTGCGGGCGCGGTGAAGCTTCCCCCGCACGGCATCGGCGGACTGGCCGGTGAGCTCGCCGATCTCGTCGTAGGTCAGCTCTTGATCGGCCACCAGGAGGAGCAGGAGGCGGTACTCCTCCGGGAGTTGTTCGAGCGTGGCCTGGATGCGTTCGCCGAGTTCCTTCGTTTCCAGAACGCGCAAGGGATCGTCGCTGGCGGCGCCGGCGGTTTCCCAGACGGCCTCCTCGGCATTGCTGAACATGTGGCGGGCATGCCAGCTCGTCTGGAGGTTCTGGCAATGGTTGATGGTGATGCGATAGAGCCAGGTGCGAATGCCCGCCTCGCCCCGGAAAGAATCCATCTTCCGGTACGCCTTGAGGAACACGTCGTGCGTGGCGTCCTGAGCCTGGGCGTCGTCGCCCAGGAGCCGGAGCGCCAGGTAATAGATGCACTGGGCGTGCTCCTCGTACACTTTGCCGAAATCGTCGGAAATCCAGGCGGGCCGCGCGGGGGCGGTGCTCCTCGAAAGATCCTGTGCCTGTTCCGGCATGGCCACGGCTTGCATGATGATTGGACACCGCCGGGCGGAGCGTGTCACGCCGAATTCCCGCGCCCTGCAGGCGGGATCGAGAAACCAGTTTCAGCGGAGCGGCCGATCAAGTAAGGTGGCTCGGACGACCGGTCGCCCCCGTAGCTCAAATGGATAGAGCAGCGGTTTCCTAAACCGTTGATCCCAGTTCAATTCTGGGCGGGGGTACCAGTTTGGCGGAAGGAACTGCTCCACGAACCGTCGCGAACCTGCCCGGTGACAGTCCGCATCCCCAGCTCCAGGTACGGGGCACCCTGCGAACAACCACGCGCCACTGGATCGTTTAATCCGGCATTGATTTCGATTTTCGGCCGGCCTGCTTGGGGCTCTTCTTCGGAGTCGCCGCTGGGCGAACGGTTGGTTTTTTGCGTCCTTGTGGGCGAGCGGCAACGCCGGGCTTCGGCCGACTCGGGCCGCCGCGGGCCTGGGCGGGCTTGGGCGCAGGCGGCTGGGCGGCGGGAGCGAGATCGATCTCCACGCCGAAGAGTTCGCTGAGGTTGGCATCGGCCAGGCTGGCGTCCACCGCGAGGGAGCCCTCCTGGGGCGAGGCGACGGTATCGCTGGCGGCGGCGATGAGGTCCTGCATCTCGACGCCGCGCAGCGTGAAGAACATTTCGGGCTTCTCATCCAGCCGCGCGCCAATGCCGTAGAGGACAGCCGCGACGTGTTTGCACATGTCGGCCCAATCGGGGCAGGAGCAGTCGAGGTCGATTTCGCGCGGGGAGGGAAACAGGCCGGTGCCCTTGGCGGTGATCTCGGCCAGGATTTCCTTCGAAAGCCGGCCTTGGAGCAGATCGAGGAGGTTGGTGAGCTTGCCCGCGCAGGAGGTCTTGAACTCCTGCCACCGCGCGTCATCCAGCGAGCGGATGGCGATGGAAACTTTGTAAAGGTCCGAGCCCTGGACCATCGCCTGGATCTTTCCGTGGGCGATTTGCAGGTCGATCACCGAGCCGTTGCGGACATAGGTGCGGCCGCGCGGCAGGCGGTTGGCGTAATCGCTGTAGGCCTCGAGATTGTCGCACCAGGATTTCCCCCAGAAGGTGCTGGCGATTTTGCGGCCTTCGATGCGGACCGGCGCAAGCGCTTGTCCGCGTTTCGAAAGTTTCTTCGCGGCCGATTCGGCTTTGCGCCGCCGCTCGGCCACCGGGACGTAAGGAGGATATGAATACCAGGACATGTCAACGACCAGGACGTGAAACGTTATGTCGTTCCGCGAACCGAGAAAGTGTTGCCGTGCGTCCGCAGCCAAGTCCAGCGCAGACAAAACCGACGCGTCTCGAGCCGGTGAATCGCGGGGCGCATATCAGTCGCCGAGGGCCGTTTTCAAGTCCAGCGCGACGAAGCGCAAGAGCTGGTCATCGGACATCTCGGTCAGAAGTTTTTCGGCTCCGGCGTCCGGGCCCAGGACGGCGTCGGCCAGAGCTTTTTTGTCGGCGATCAGCGCATCGATGCGTTCCTCGATGGTGCCGCGGCAGACGAATTTGTGGACGAGGACGTTTCGCTTCTGGCCGATGCGAAACGCGCGGTCCGTGGCCTGATTCTCGACCGCCGGATTCCACCACCGATCGAAATGAAGGACGTGGCTGGCGGCAGTGAGGTTCAGGCCGGTGCCGCCGGCCTTGAGCGAGAGCACGAAAAACGGCGGGCCATCGTCGCGTTGGAACGCCGCGACAAGCTGGGGCCGCTCCTTGACCGGGGTCGCGCCGTGCAACACGAGGCCGGGCCGGCCGAACACCTCGCGCAAGCGATTGGCGAGCGGTTCGGTCATTTCGCGGAATTGCGTGAAGATCAGCGCCTTTTCCTGGCGCGAAGCGATTTCCTCGCAGAGTTCGGCGAGCCGTTGGAATTTTCCGCTTTCCTCCGGCGCGAACGCGCCATCGCCCAGCCAGTGGCTCGCATGATTGCAGATCTGCTTGAACCGCATGAGAAAAGCCAGCACCAGGCCGCGCCGTTGAATGCCGTCGGCGATGGTTTCCAGTTTCTCGGCGAGTTCCCGCACGCTCATCTCGTAGAGCGCCGCCTGCTTTTTGTGGAGCGAACACCAGGCCGTCAGTTCCGTTTTCTCCGGCAGATCCGCGATGATCGACCGATCCGTCTTCAACCGGCGCAACAGGTACGGGCGGACGAGGCGGCGCAACGGCGTGAAATCCGGCGGCGTGCCGGCCTGGATCGATTTGACGCAGCGCGAGAATTCCGGCGCCGTGCCGAGCAGCCCGGGATTGAGAAAATCGTAGAGCGACCACAGATCGCCGAGCCGGTTCTCGACCGGCGTGCCGCTGAGCGCGATCCGAGAGCGCGCGCGCAACTGCTTGATGGTGCGGGTCTGCTTCGCGCCGGGATTTTTGATCGCCTGCGCTTCGTCGAGCACGATCAACCGCCACTCGGACGCCGCCAGCCAATTCAGCCGCGCCGCCTGCGCATAAGTGGTCAAGGCCACGTCCTTGTCCGCCAGATACCGCGCCGCGTCCGCCGCCGCGCGCCATTCGCCGGCGGGCGTTTCGGAGGGGTGGAGAAAGCCGGCGCGCAACCCCGGCGCAAACCGGGCCAGCTCGTTTTTCCAATTCGCGAGGAGCGAGGCGGGGGCGACGATGAGCGAGGGGCGGCGTGGCTCCGATGAGCCGGCCGGATCGGCGTGTTTTAATCGCAGCAGCAGCGCGATGACTTGAATGGTCTTGCCCAGGCCCATGTCGTCGGCCAGGCAGGCGCCCAGACCCAACTCCTGGAGCAGCCAAAGCCATTTCACGCCATCGGCCTGATAGGGGCGCAATCGGGCATTGAGATGCTCGTTCGGATCGAACTCGGCGAGACCGGCCGGCTGGCGGATCTGCTCCAATCTTTCGCGCAGCCAGCCGCCGGCCAAGACCTCGCCCCACTCGGCGGTTTGGGCGAGGGCTTCCTCGGCGGGCGCGCCGAGCCGCACCCCGGCCAGCAGCCGCATCGCTTCCAGAAAGGAGACGCCCTCGCCGGCCGCGCCTTGTTCGACCTGCCGCCAGTGTTCGAGCACGCTCTGCAATTTCTCTCGGTCCACCTCGACCCATTGCCCGCGCAGCGAGACCAGCCCGTCCGACGCGTTCATCAAGGCGCGCCATTCGGCGTCGGTCAGCGTTTCGCCGCCCAGGGTCGCCGCGACGGAAAAATCCAGCATGCTCTCCACGCCCAGGCCGGCCGCCTGGTTTTCGCCGACACGCACGCTCACCTGCGGACGGGTTCCCCGCCCGTTCTTCCACCAGTTCGGAATGCGCGCGGTGATACCGCTGGCTTCGAGCACAGGCACCTCGCGCAGAAAGGCGTAAGCCTGGGATGGCGTCCAGGCCTGCGGCTGAAAGACGCGGCGGCTTTCCAACAATTCGCGGGTCCAGGCGCTGGTTTCGGCGGCGCGGCGGACCGGCTCGAGCAAGGAGCGCAGCGCGGCCTGATTTTTCTCGCCGACATATTCCTGAAGCGCGCGGCCGAGCGGCAGGTGAACCGGCTTTTCCTGCGCCGAAAGCCGGTGGGTGTAGGTGGCCATGAAGGCGAAGGGCGTTTCGGGCGAGCGCTTGTTTTCGGCCAGGTGGAAGGCCACCTTGCCGAGCAAGTGCAGCGATGGGTTGATCCCGCCGAGCCATGCGCGCAACCCGCCCGCCGCCTGCGCCTCGCGGCGCGCCAGCGCATCCAGTTCTTGCCAGAGCGCGGCAAGGATTTCGGGCGAGGCGTACTCTGCGCCGCGCATGGCCGGGATGCGCAGGGTGAGCTCGAAGCCCAGCTTGGGGGGCATCGGCACGGCTGGGGCCGATCCATCCGGCGCATCCGGGGCGTGCGCCAGGGCGGTCAGGCAGGCGTCGGCAAATTCCCGCCAGAACAGGAATTCCGCGGGCCAGGGCACCGCGCCGCCCCGGCGGGTCGCGAGCGCGAGCAAGCCCGGCGCGGAACCGCCGGCGAACGCTTCTTCCAGCAGTCGCTCCGTTTCCGGCGGGAGCTTCGCGGCGCCGCGATCATCGGGGTCCGCGATCTGTTCCAGGAAGAGCCGTCCATGCGGGCTCAATGCGAGAAGAAGCGCCATCTTGCGTCATCCGTCAATCCCGGGGCGTCGCGGCCGGCGACCTGCACGGTCAGGTTGGTCGCGGCGCAGGGCCGCGCATCGCTAGGAGTCTGTTGAAAAACTACAGCCATCCAGTTTGCGAGCACGGTCGGCGCGATGGCGAGGCGGCCCGACTGAGCATATCCCTTGTGATCTGTAAAGGAGGGCCAACGAAGCCAGCGTGCTGACCCTGCCGCAAAATGGATGGCTGTAGTTTTTCAACAGACTCCTAACGGGCTTTCGCCATCTGGTCGTAGATCCAGCGGTAGGTGCGTTCCATGCCGTCGCGCAGACGGATGGAGGGCTCCCAGCCGAGGTACTTCTTGATGAGCGTGTTGTCGCTGTTGCGGCCGTTGACACCTTTGGGCGCGCTGAGGTTGTACTTGCGCTCCAGCTTGAGGCCCGCGATCTCCTCCACCATATCGACGAGGCCGTTGATGGTGGTCAATTCGCTGCTGCCGAGGTTGATCGGTTCGAGAATCTCGCTGGCGAGGATGGCCTTCGTGCCTTTGAGGCAATCGTCGATATACATGAAGGAACGGGTCTGTTTGCCGTCGCCCCAGATTTCGATCTCCTTCTTGCCGGAGAGCTTGGCCGAGATCACTTTGCGGCAGATGGCGGCGGGCGCTTTTTCGCGGCCGCCGTCGTAAGTGCCGAGCGGGCCGTAGACGTTGTGATAGCGGGCGGAGCGAGCCTGGACGCCGAAATCTTCGCGGAAGTGGCGGCACATGCGCTCGCTGAAAAGCTTTTCCCAGCCATAGCCATCCTCGGGCATGGCGGGATACGCATCGGCTTCCTTAAGCGCGATGACGTCGGCATTCGTCTGCTTGTCGGCGGCGTAGACGCAGGCGGAGGAGGCGTAGAAGAAGCGCTTGACCCCGTGCTTTTTGGCGGCCATGAGCAGGTGCGTGTTGATCAGCACCGAAAGCATGCAAAGGGCGCGGTTGTTTTCGATGAAGCCCATGCCGCCCATGTCGGCGGCGAGGTTGTAGACCGTCGCCGCGCCGTCGAGAGCGCGTTCGCAGGCTTCCTTTTCCTGCAAGTTCAGGATCTGGTTATCGACGCCGGGGAGCTTTTGGTACCATTCGTCGAAAGGTTTGACGTCCACCGAGCGAATCCGGGTGTGGCCCTCCTGCAACAGGTTCGCGACCAGATGGCCGCCGATAAACCCGCCGCCGCCACACACCACAATCAAATCCGATTTCATATCTGCAATAGGCTCAAACGAATCGGTGACGATTACTGCAAAGCTCCCCGCGACGCCAGCGGTTTCGACCGATGAAGCCGCGATGGGGCACTCTGCGTCGTGCGCGGGCAATCGCGGATTGATTTCCCCCGGCGAGATGGCACGCTGGTTCGATACCCGGGCCAAGCGCTGCCGGGTCAGCCATGCGTCGGTGGGTGACACAACGTGCCAGCGGAACCGCGCGCGCCTTCGGGTTCGCTCCGGTGGCGCTGTTTTGTCTCGGGCTTCTGGCCGCAGCGGTCACCGCCGCACCGGCCGAACACTGGGCCTTTCGGCCAGTGCAGAAACTTTCTCCGCCACCGGTCGAGAACGTCGGCTGGGTCCAGACGCCGGTGGATCGGTTCATCCTGGCCAAGCTCGAAGCCACCAGCCTCGCACCCGCCCCGCCCGCGGATCGTGATCGGCTGGTGCGCCGAGTCTATCTGGGGCTGACCGGCCTGCCGCCCACGCCGACGGAGACCGACGCGTTCATGAACGACTCCTCGCCGGACGCCTTCGACCGGCTGATCGCCCGCCTGCTCGATTCGCCGCATTATGGCGAACGGTGGGCGCGGCATTGGCTCGATCTGGCCCGCTATGCCGAGAGCGACGGCTTCGAGCTGGACGCGATTCGCCCCCACACCTGGAGATACCGCGACTACGTCATTCGAGCCTTCAACGAAGACAAACCGTACGACCAGTTCATCCGGGAACAACTAGCCGGCGACGAACTTTGGCCGAACGACCCGGCCGCGCTCACGGCCACAGGCTTCAATTTGCTCGGGCCGGACATGGTGGATTCTGCCGACCAAACCCAGCGGCGCCTCAACACGCTCAACGACATGACCGACACCGCGGCCTCGGCCTTCCTGGGGCTCAGCCTCGGTTGCGCGCGGTGCCACGATCACAAGTTCGAGCCGCTGACGCAGCGCGATTACTTCGCGTTCCAAGCGCACTTCGCGCCTGCCGAGTTCCAGCGGGATCGGCCGGTGCCCACGGCCGCGGAACAGGCTGCGTTCGACATCGCCACCCGGGAGTATGATCGAGCCACCCGGCCCACCCGGGAAGCCGTCGAGGCCCTGGAACGCCCCGTTCGCGAGCGATTATACGACGCCAAACTTGCGAATCTCTCCGAAGATGTGCAGCAGGCCCACCGGACGCCGAAGGAACGCCGTACACCCGAGCAGGAGGGCACCGTGCTGGAGACTGCGGCGCAGGTGAAGATCACGGACGGAGAAGTCACGGCAGCGTTGACACTGGAGGAGAAAGCGCGCCGCGACGAGTGGCACGCCGTTCTGAAGCGGACGCCGAAGCCCGCCGCGCTGCCCCGAGCCATGACGTTGCAAGGCACGAACGGCCCGGCGCGCACGCGCCTTCTGCACCGGGGAGATTACAACGATCCACGCGACGAAGTGGCCGCGGCGGCCCCCGCCGTGCTGGCCGCATCCTGCGGAACCAAGTCCGGAGAGGTAGTGGATTCGCCGCGGGCCCGGCTGGCCGGATGGATCGCCTCGGAAGCGAACCCGCTGACCGCGCGGATCATGGTCAATCGCCTGTGGCAGCATCATTTCGGCAGAGCGCTTGTCGCCACGCCCAGCGATTTTGGGACACGCGGCGCGGTGCCGAGCCATCCCGAACTGCTCGATTGGCTCGCCTCGGAATTCGTCCGCTCCGGCTGGAGCCTGAAGGCCATGCACCGGCTGATGGTTCGATCCGCCGCCTACCAGCAATCAACCACACCGGACCAGGCCGCCGCCGAACGCGATCCCGAGAACCAGCTTTTCTCCCGGCAGAACCGGGTGCGACTCGAAGGCGAGGCCATCCGAGACAGCCTCCTTTACCTCAGCGGAACGTTGCAAACCCGCTCCGGCGGTCCCGGGGTGTGGCCGCCGCTCCCCGCCAGTCTCTCGACCAAGGAGGTGGCGTGGCAGACGAGCCCGGATGCTTCGGACCACGCGCGGCGCAGCATTTACCTTTTCGCCCGGCGAAACTTTCGCTTTCCCTTTCTCGAGGTTCTGGACGCGCCCGACAGCAACTCGAGTTGCCCGGAGCGCGGCCGGGATGCGAGCGCGCCCCAGGCCCTGACCTTGCTGAATTCGACCGAAGTGGCCGCCGCCGCGCGGAGCACGGCGCAGCGAGTGGAACGAGAGGCATCGACTCCAGAGGCGCGCGTTCGGGCCGCCTGCCGCCTGATCTTGGGACGTGCGCCGACGCCGGAGGAAGCGGAACTGGGAATGGAATTCCTCAAGGATTCGCCGTTAAGCGAATTCTGCCGGGCGCTCTTCAACCTGAACGATTTCGTGTATGTCGACTAGCCCACTCTCGAACCGCCGCCAATTCCTGGAACGCGCCGGCGGCGGCTTCGGCCTGCTCGCGCTCGCTTCGCTGCTCGATCACGACGGTGTGCTGGCAGCGCCAACACCGCGCCGCGATACCGCCGGCCCGCGGCCCCCGCGCTTTGCGCCAAAAGCGCGCAGCGTGATCTTTCTGTTCATGTCCGGCGGACCGAGCCATGTGGATTTGTTCGATCACAAGCCCGACCTGATCCGGCTGGCCGGGCAGCCGATTCCCGAATCGTTCGGCACGTTCAAGACACGGCGGAACGTCGCCAAGAACAAGCTCCTTCCGCCCCTGCGGCCGTTCCGCAAGCACGGCCAGTCCGGCCTCGAAGTCTCCGATCTCCTGCCGCATATCGCCACGCACGCGGACGAGCTTTGCGTGCTGCGCGCCTGCCACGGCGATAGCGTGACGCACCCGGAATCGGTCTACATGATGAACACCGGCTCCATCTTGATGGGGCGCGCCAGCCTGGGCGCCTGGGCGGCTTATGGACTCGGCAGCGAGAATCAGAATCTTCCGGCGTATGTGGTGCTGCCCGATCCCAGCGGCTGGGTCAAAGGCGGCGCTCCGGCTTGGGGTAATGGAGCCCTGCCGGCGAATTGCCGGGGCACGCTCCTGCGCGGCGGTTCGGTGCCGATTCTGGATCTCGACTCGCCCGCCGGCATCAGCCCCGAGCAACAGCACGCGACGGTTGGATTAATCAATCGATGGAACCGCGCCAATCTGCCCGAATTCGGCGAGACCTCGGAACTCGCGGGACGCATCGCCTCGTATGAACTGGCGTTTCGCATGCAGAGCCACGCGCCGGGCGTGGTCGATCTTTCCAATGAAACGCCGGCCACGCGCCGCCTGTACGGGCTGGATGCGAAGATGACGGCAGAATTCGGCACACGCTGTTTGCTGGCGCGGCGGCTGGTGGAATCCGGGGTGCGGTTCGTGCAGCTTTATTGCGGGGATACGAACGGATGGGACGGCCATTCGAATCTGGAAGACAACCACACCAAGCTCTGCGCGCAGAGCGATCTGCCCATCTCCGGCCTCCTCACCGATCTCAAGGCGCGCGGATTGCTGGACTCCACTCTCATCGTTTGGGGCGGCGAGTTCGGCCGCATGCCGATGAGTGAAGGCTCCAACGGCCGCGACCACAATCCGCATGGCTTCACCATGTGGCTGGCGGGAGCGGGCGTTCGCGGCGGCCAGACCCTCGGCGCCACGGATGCTGTCGGGCTTCGCGCCGAGGTCGACAAGACGCATGTCCACGATCTCCACGCCACGATTCTGCATCTCCTGGGCCTCGATCACGAGCGCCTGACCTTCCGCCATAACAGCCGCGACGAACGCCTGACCGACGTCGCCGGAAAGCTCATCCATCAGGCGCTGGCGTAGCTTCGCGCCGGCGTTGCGGTGCGCGGCTTACGAGATGCCCGCTTCAAGAATCTCCAACACACCGGTCTTCCCATCGAGCCGCGCGCGCGCGCCCACAGGGAGAGTCAATTTGCGTGGGACGTGGCCGTACGGGACATCCTTCACGCAGGGGCCGTTCATCCACTCCGCCGCTTGCCGCAAGACTTCCTCCATGGTGAAGTGCGGGCGCTCGGGATGCTTCGGCTCCCCGCCGGTGAATTGTCCGAAAGCCAGCCCCGCCAATCGCCGCAGCACTCCGGCGTTGCGAAGTTGGGTGAGCATGCGGTCTACGCGGTACGGCTCCTCGCCCACATCCTCGAGCAACAGAATCGCGCCGCGCCAATCGGGACACCAGGGCGTGCCCAGGAGCGAGACGATCATCGACAAGTTGCCGCACAATAACCGCCCTTCGGCCCGGCCATTCTGGAGTGGGATTGCCGATATTGCTTTTGGTTTTCGGCGCGAACACAGTGCATCCCACAGTACCTGCTCCGTCCATGCGTCCGGCTTCCGCCAAAGGTCCACCCCCGGCATCGCGCCGGAGAAGGTGATCAAACCGCATTTTTTGAAGATCGCAAACTGGAGCGCGGTGATGTCGCTGAAGCCTGCGACAATCTTCGGGTCGCGCCGCAGCCCGGCATAATCGATGCGCGGCAGCAACCGGGGCGTACCATATCCTCCGCGCACCGCCATGATCGCGCGCACCTCGGGGTCCCGGATCATCGCATTGAAATCTGCCGCTCTGGCTTCATCCGGGCCGGCCAAGAAGCCGTGCCGCTGCCCCACCGCCTCCCCCAACCGCACCCGGAATCCGCGTGCTTCCAGGTACCGCCGCGAGCCTTCCACCACTCCGTCTTCCAACGGCGGACTCGCCGGGCAGACCAGTCCCACCCATTGTCCAGAACGCAACCGGGGCGGCTTCAGCACTTCCATTGCTTGTTCCAATTCAGGTGGCAGGCCGGCGGTAAAACTCGAGCGTGTCGCGCAACCCCTCTTCGAATCCCACTCGAACCGTGTAGCCGAAGGCCGCACCGGCGCGCGTGATGTCGGCGCAGGAATGCCGGATATCGCCCGCCCGCGCCGGTTCGTGACGCGGCGGCACGGCGGAACCGGCCAGCCGCGCCGTTGTATCGTAGAGCATCCGAACGGTCACGCTTTGGCCCGATCCGATGTTGAAGACGCGCCCCGCCACGGCGGAGGCGGGTGCCTGGGCGGCCGCAAGATTCGCCTGCACCACGTTGGCAATGTGAACAAAATCGCGCGATTGCTGCCCATCGCCAAAAATTGTGGCCGGCTGCCCCAGAACCGCCGCGCTGCAGAAGCGGGCGATCACCCCCGAATATGGAGAATCGAACGATTGCCTCGGTCCGAACACGTTAAAGTATCGAAAGCTCACGGTGGGCACGCCGTAAAGCGACTCGGCAAGCACACAGTACTTCTCGGCGGCCAGCTTCTGCAAGCCATACGGAGAAGCCGGGTGCAGCGGTTCATCCTCCCGCCGTTTTAGCGCATCCCCTTCCCCGTAGACGGCGCTGGAGGAGGCGAAGAGGAACCGCTCGACCTTCGCCTCGCGTGCCTCCAGCAGAAGGCTCAGCGTGGCATCGAGATTCACCGCATTCGTCCCCACCGGATCCGCCACGGAAGCCGGCACCGAGGCGACCGCCGCATGATGAAATACCCACGATGCTCCTTCCAGGACCCGGCGCAGCAGGACGCGATCACGAATATCGCCCCGCACCACCTCGATCCGGTGCGATGGCTGCTGCCATGCGAGATTGCCCAGGCGACCGCACGATTCGTCGTCCAGCACGCACACCTCGAGCCCTTGGCCGCACAATGCTTCCGCAAGGTGCGAACCGATAAATCCCGCCCCGCCCGTAACCACCGCTTTCATCCTGTGCGGCAGAGCATTACCGGCCCCCTCCCGCCCCCGGCAAGGCCAATCGCCCATCGCCCGGAGCGGCGAGGATTCATGCCACCGTCAGGGGCCCGTCGAACACGGTAAAACTCAACACCTCGGTGCGCGCGACATGCGGGCCGTGGCGCTCCCCTTTCGGCGCGAAGAAATAGCTGCCTGGGCCATAGACTACGCCCGATTCCTCCCACTCGCCCTGCAAGACGCACACCTGTTCGTTGGCCAGGGGATGCACATGGGCAGGTACGGTGACGCCCGCGTGAAACTTTCGCAAAACTGCGACTCCGCCCGTGGCCTCGTGCTTGTGGAGCACCATCAATTCGACACCGGGATACGGGCCGGGCTGCCATTGTTTGTCCCTGGCCAACGCGATGTATTGAAACATGCGGCCATGAAACCGGCCCGGGCAGGCCAAGCCAAGCGGAATTCGCTTGTCCGGCCACGTCAGCGGGGTTTTCGCGATTCTCAGAAGCGGCTCGGCATGCCAGTTGCTATCTCCCACTTGCATGAAAGCCTTGCAGGAATATGGGCGAACGTTAGCGGTCTACGTAAGCTTCGCGGCCTTCCTGGTCGCGGAAGTGGTGTTGATCGGCTACCTCTACAAGTTCCTGGGCGTCTTCTAGCCGGAGCTTAACCCCCATCGAAGTCCGGGGCCGGCAGCCGACGCTGCATCGCCTCGAGGCGATAGCCGAAGCCATCTCCGGCCACCGTGCTCCAATCCACCTCACCGCCGCGGCGGGCATACAATCCGGGGTGAACCTCCGCTTCCAGCCGCGAAGCTTCCGGATAGAACTGCATCGCGTTCGTTTCCACTCCCATGATCGTGCCCGCGTGCGCCGCCAGTTGCACATGCGGAATCTGCGCCAGCATCGGGTTCGTCAAATCCTGCACCATGAGCGTCATCCCGTGGGCCTTGGCCCAACACAGGCTGAGCAAAGCCCCGGTCTGGGTCTTGCACGTTTTGAGAGCCACACCGCTCCAGCCTAATTGGCGGCCCAGCCGGACGAGCTGCCAGTCGTGCGCGCTTTCGTCCATGAAGAGCGGCTTGCGGGCGGAGACGCTGCGCACGTCGATCCGGTTCGCTTCCAGATCGTACGGGAACGGTTGTTCGACGTACAAGATCATCCCGTAAATGCGCGGTTCCTCCCGCAGCAACCGATCCAGAATGGCATTGACGTACTCCGGCTCCCTCACCGTGCAGTTGAAATCCGCGCTCAGCCAATCGACGCCTCCTTCCAGCGCGATCCGCCCCACCGCGACGATCCGGGCATAATCCCACGCCGCATCGTTGCCGACCAGCTTGACCTTCAGGCAACGCAAGCCATCGCGGCGGATCCAATCCGCCAGCAGGACCGGGTAGCCATCGTTCGGCTCCTGTCCCGTCAACTCGGCGCGCGTCACGGCATCTTTGCCGCCCACCAAATGCCAGGCGGGCAGCCGTCGCGGCGCCGGCCGCTGGAGAAAATCGGCGGGGTACTTGCCCTCGAAGGGCGCGCCAGCGCCGGCTTCCGGCTGCAAGAAGGCGGAGAGATCGCGATTCAGGTGAGCCGCGTCGTAGGTCTCGTAAACGGGCCGTTGCGCTAATCGCCCAAAGGCATCGTGCGTGGCGATATCGAACGCCGAGCAGCACACCAGCGCCGCCAGCCAGGGCATTGCCTCTTCGGCGCGGCGGGCCGAGTTGTGGCTGCGCCACAGCTCGGGGAGACGGTGCTCGATAAAGTCGTGCCCCAGTTCAAGCGCATGGCCAATGCTGGCAAACGAACTCCAGGCGGCGGCAATCTTCGCCACGAAATCTTTGAGCACCTCGTGCCTCGATTCGTACGTCATGGCGCTGGGCCACACCCACGAAACGGACAACGGCGTTTCTCCCCAGCCCTCCGCTGTGCGGCCCGCGCGATCCTCCACCCGCACTCGTACCCGCGCGCACGTCACACTCGTGACCGTCTCCGCGCCGAACTTGAGCGGCACCCGGTTTACCACCGGCAGATACCAGACCGACGCTCCCTTGACCGAAATGTCGGTGTTTTTCGGATTAGCGGCTATGTGCATCGTTGATCTCGCGCTCAGCAGTTCTAAAGGCTCGAAGTTCTATCCCCCCTTGCAGGCTTATTGAGGCCCGTTCGATGGAAGGTCACGGTTTCAAATCGCCGGGAGGACAGGTCTCCGCGGTTCTCCTTCGATCACGGCATCTCGATGCGCTCGCGAGCGAAGTGATCGTCCTTCGCGATGGCCTGGCGAAGTCCATGCGCCTCGATAAATTCGAAGGAGACGCAGTCGGTCAGACTCAGCCGCCGCGCGCGAGCGGCGCGACCACCGCGGGCGCCTGCGGCATGCAGTGACTCCGTCACGATTTCGATTCGGCAGTGGGGGAGCAGGATGTCCAGGAAATCCTCCACAGCCGCCCAACCCAAACGGTGCTGGATGAGCGCCCACGATTCATGGACGACGTAATTGGTGGTCCACAAATTCCACCGCTCCTCTTCGGCTCGCAAGAAGGCGGCCTTCGCGTCGGGGTGAAACGGGTCCCGCGCGTCCAGAACTGCGTAAAATCCGGACGTATCGATGAACACGTCCTTCATCGGCCATCGCGGGAACTCTTGCTGGCCAAGACCGCCTCGGCGAATCCGGCGTTGTGATCCTCAACACTGCTGCCGGCTGGCGATCGATACTTGCCGGCTACTTCGGCCACCGAACGCGTTTGCGGCAACTGGGTTCGACCTCGGGCCGCCACCTCGCGGAGCAACGCTTCGCCAACCTCGCGCTGTTCGCTGGCGGGCAGCCGCAAGGCATCCTCCAGCAATTTCCTGGAACTCGCAGTCATCTAAGGAAGCTAGCGCAGTCAGGTCGACAGGGAAAGCCTGTCACCCGCAAAAAACGATATCGTCGCCAGGCTGGCGTCGGACGGCTATTCCTGCCAGCGAAGCTCTGTCGGTCAGGCCAAATACGGAATCGTCAGCGGTCCTTGCGGCAGCACCGCCACACGCCCGGTTTCACCGGAGCGCGCGAGGGCCTCCCGAACGGCCGCGCCGATATCGTGGCACGGCTCGAGATAAGCCCCTCGAATGATTTCGTCGGGCAGGCTGCTCTTCACGAGCACCTTGGCTTTGCGCTGGATCAACGACTGGATCTGAGCTTGCCACTGCTCGGGGCGAACGAAGCCGGGCGTGGCCAGCATGGCGAGAATCTCCTCGCCGCTGGACGCTTCCTTCAACAGCTTGTCGAGCGGGCTGCCGGCGGGCACACCCTCGCGGCACTCGCAGGCGAGGATGATGGTGCCGCCTTCCTGCACGATCCGCGCGGCCGCGCTCATGCCTTTCACGCTCTGATACAAATTCAGATCGAGCGGGTACCCGCTGTTCGTGGTCACCACCACCTCGAACGGCGCCTTCACGCGCTGCATCGCCGATTTCCGCACGAACTCGAAGCCCACCTTGTGCGCGCCCAGCAGATCCCCGGCAAAGACGCCCGTAATATCGCGCCGCTCGTTCAGCGTCACGTTCAGCAAGAAGCTCGGGCCGATCCGCAGCGCGATGTCGCGGATTTCCTCCCAGATCGGATTCCCCTCGGTGATCCCGAAAGCCGCGCGCGGATCGCCGATATTCCGAACACCGTGATTGCTCATCACTGTCTCGAGCCCCGCGCACCCGGGCATGATCCCCTTCGGCCCGCCGCTGAATCCCGCGAAAAAATGCGGCTCGATAAACCCGGTGATGATCCGCACACCGGCTTCCGCCAGATGCTTGTTGATCAGCGCGGGAGTGCCGTCGCGCGTGACGCCGAATTGCTTCAACGCCGCCGGGTTCTCCGGCTCGTGGTTAACGACGCGATAATTTCGCACCACCTCGGGCGTGAGCAACCGTTCCAGTTCTTCCTGCGTATTCGGGCGGTGCGTCCCAAGCTGATTCAACAGCGTGATGTGCTCGCGCGGGACGAAATCGAGAGTTTCGAGGAGCCAAGGGATGATCCGGTGGTTCGGCGTGGCGCGCGTCAAATCCGTAAAGGCGATGCAAATCGTGTTTCCGGGCCGAATCCACTCCTTCAGCGCCCGGGTGCCGATCGGGTTCGCCAAGGCCGCTTGCACGGCCGCCTTTTCGTCGGGCAAGCCGGGATTATGAGCCGGTTCAATGACCGTGGTCGCTTCCCCCGGCAAATCCACCGGCAGATACCCCTGGCCATACGCAAGTTTCACTTCCATGCGCCCAGCCTACGCGGGAACCGAACGCTTGTGAAGAACGGGCTTGCCGGCGCGCCGGGAGCACAACCGCGGAACCAGCCCGCTGGAATTCAAGGCCCGAGCTGCCGCACGAACTCCGTCCACGGCAACGCTCGCACGCCCGGGGCCAGGGCGGAAGTAGCGACCGAATTCCCTGCCGGGCGATGCACCAGGGTCATCTCGATCTCGCCGCGCGGCCCTGCGCTGTTCTTCCAGGCCTCCGCCAGGCGCAACATCGGATCGGCATCCCGCGGCATCGGAGTCCGGGAAGACTTCGCTTCGACCAGGTGCATCGCGCCTCCACGCCGAGGAATGACAAAATCGACCTCCAGCCCCTGCTGATCGCGAAAGAAATACAATTCGCGCCGCTGCCCGGCATTGGCCTGCGCTTTGATGATTTCGCCCGCGATGAATCCTTCGAAAAGCGCGCCCAGAAACGGCGATTTATCCAGTTCCGCTTCGGTCTCGATGCCGAGGAGATGGCAGGCAAGGCCGGAGTCGGCAATGTATATCTTCGGCGATTTGATGAGCCTTTTGCCCAGATTCTCGAAATAGGGCGGCACCAGAAAAATCTGGGCCGTCGTGGCAAGAATATCGAGCCACCGGCCGATTCCCGTGACGCTCATGCCGAGCGGCGCCGCCAAGTCCGATTTGTTGAGCATCTGGCCGTGACGGCTGGCGGCGAGCGCGAGAAAGCGGCGAAATGTCCCCAGATCCTGCACGGCCGTAATGGCGCGCACATCTCGCTCCAAATAGGTCTGGAGATACGAGCTGAACCAGAGCGAGGCCGACGCCGGGCGGGCCAGCACTTCAGGATATCCACCCAGGATCAGGCTCGCCTTGGGCGATTCCCGAACCGACATGGGCAACAAATGCAGCACGGCCGCGCGGCCGGCCATGGATTCGGTAACGCCATGCATCAACCCCGCCTCTTGCGAACCGGTCAGGAGCCACTGGCCCGTGCGGCGTGGAGATCGATCGATCCGGGTTCGAATGTAATTGAGTATTTCCGGCACGTTTTGGATTTCATCCAACACGGCGGGTGTCTTCACTCCGTCCAAAAAGCCTTGCGGATCCGCTCGAAGCCGGGCGATCAGGTCCGGATCTTCCAGTAAAAAGTAACTCGCCTTGGGAAACAGATGCCGGAGGAGATAAGTTTTCCCCGCCCGGCGCGGTCCCGTGAGCACCACTGCGGGGAAGGCGCGCGCGGCCGCGGCCACGATCGGCTCCAAGGCCCGTTCGAGGTAACGCATCTGAGTTTTTTAACCTATTAAATTAAATAACTCAACAACGTCTTTCCGATGACTGACCGAAGCCGGAGTGGCGTGGCGGCCATTCCTGGTTTGACCGCCGGTGTGAAATCAGCGAACTGCGGGTTCGCCATTGCCCAGTTCCATCCCGCGCCTTAGTTTGCGGGCATGTCGATCCGGTGGTTTGTCCTCGTTCTCGTTTCGATCGCTTCAGTGGCCAGGGCGGCCGAAATCTTGCCCGCGCTTGCCTATCCTCCCACGCGCAAATCCGCGCAGGTGGATGACTACCACGGCACTCAGGTGGCCGATCCCTACCGCTGGCTGGAGGACACGGACAGTCCGGAGACCCGGGCGTGGATCGAAGCGCAGAATCGGCTCACGTTCGACTATCTGGGCAAAATCCCGGAACGCGATAGCCTCCGCCAGCGGCTCACCGAACTGTGGAACTACGAGCGGTTCGGCGTCCCGAGCCGGGAGGGTTCCCGTTACTTTGTCACTCGCAACAACGGCCTCCAAAATCAGGATGTGCTCTACACCATGGATCGGCTCGACGCCGAACCGCGCCTGCTGCTCGACCCAAACACGCTTACGGCCGATGGCACGGTCGCGCTGACGTCGTATGCCGTGAGCGGCGATGGCAAATACCTCGCCTACGGACTCTCCGCGGGAGGGTCCGATTGGGAGGAGTGGCGCGTGCGGCGGGTCGCCACGGGCGCCGACACTGGCGATGTCCTCCAATGGGTCAAGTTCTCCTTCACCTCCTGGAGCAAGGACAACCAGGGCTTTTACTACTGCCGCTACGACGAACCCACCGCTTCCAATCGCCTTCAGTCCGTCAACCGCTTCCATAAGCTTTACTACCACCGTCTCGGCACGCCGCAGTCCGAAGACCGGCTGGTTTATCACCGCCCGGACCAGAAGGACTGGAACTTTCGAGCCGAAGTCTCGGAGGATGGCCGGTATCTCATCCTCGCCATTCGACAGGGGAGCGATGTCCGTCGGCGCATTTATTACGCCGAACTGAAAGATGGGAAGGAAGGACCGTTCCAACCCTTGATCGATGAGTACGCTGCCTCGTATGTGTTCATCGGCAACGACGGGCCGGTCCTTTGGCTTTTGACGGATCTGGATGCGCCGCGCCGCCGGTTGATCGCGGTGGATACCCGGCAGCCGGAACGCACCCAATGGCGCACGCTCATTCCCGAAGGCCCGTCCACATTGGAATCCGTCCAGGTGGTGAACCGTCAGTTTATCGCGCAGTATCTGCAGGATGCGCGCAGCGCGGTCCGGACGTTCGACCTGGCGGGCGCGCCCAAGGGCGAGATCGAACTGCCCGGGCTGGGCACCGCCGCCGGCTTTACGGGACGGTCCGATGCTCGGGAGACGTTCTACTCCTTCACCAGCTTCACGATCCCCAGGACCATCTATCGCCACGACTTCGAGAGCGGCCGCAGCACCGTCTTCCGCGCGCCGCGCCTGGCGTTCGACCCCGGCCAGTTCGAAACCCGGCAAATCTTCTACGCCAGCAAGGACGGAACGAGCATCCCGATGTTTGTGGTGCATCGGCGGGGGCTCGACCTCAACGGGCAAAATCCGACGCTGCTGTATGGATACGGCGGCTTCAATATCGTGCCTTCGATGGCTTTCACGCCATTCAACCTGGTCTGGCTCGAACGCGGCGGTGTCTATGCCCAGGCCAGTTTGCGCGGAGGCGGAGAGTACGGCAAGGAATGGCACCACGCCGGGATGAAGGCCCGGAAGCAGAATGTCTTCGACGACTTTATCGCCGCGGCGGAGTGGCTCATCAAAAACCGGGTGACCCAGCCCGCGCGGTTGGCCATTTCGGGCCGGAGCAACGGGGGCTTGCTGGTCGGGGCCTGCATGACGCAGCGGCCGGAATTGTTCGGGGCGGCGCTGCCGGCCGTTGGAGTGATGGACATGCTGCGGTTCCACAAGTTCACCATCGGCTGGGCCTGGACGAGCGACTTCGGTTCGCCCGATAATCCCGAGGAATTTACGGCCCTCTTCAAGTATTCGCCGTTGCAGAACCTAAAGCCAGGCACGCGGTATCCGGCCACGCTGGTGACGACCGCCGATCACGATGACCGGGTGGTGCCGGGGCATAGCTTCAAATTCGCGGCGGCATTACAGGCCGCTCAGTCCGGCCCGGCTCCGGCACTGATCCGGATCGACACCAAGGCCGGGCACGGCGCGGGCAAGCCGACGGGCAAATTGATCCAGGAAGCTGCCGACGTGCATGCGTTCCTGATCCGGGCGCTGGGACTGTCGGCAGGGGAAGCGGGAGTGCCCCGCGCGCCCAGCCGGCCTTGATCGCGAAGGCTGTGCCGGATTCCTGGCCACTCCCGGCGGGGCTCGAGGCGGTCAGCTTCGATGTGGGTGGGACTTTGATCGAGCCGTGGCCGTCGGTGGGCCATGTCTACGGTCAAGTGGCGCGGGAGGCCGGGTTCGAGGTGGATCCCGAGCGGATCACGGCGCAGTTCTTCGAAGCGTGGCGGGAGCGGCAGTCCTTCGGATACAGCCGGGCCGAGTGGCATGAGTTGGTTCGGCATGCGCTGGCGGGCACGGCCGAAGTTGGTCCGGAACTGTTCGAGGCGATTTACGACCGGTTTGCCCGGCCGGAGCACTGGCACATTTACGACGATGTCCGCCCCACGCTGAATGGGTTGCGGCGGAAGGGCTTGCGGTTGGTGGCGGTCTCGAACTGGGATGAGCGGCTGCGGCCGTTGCTCGGAGAACTGGGCCTGCTGGATGCCTTCGATGCGGTGGTGGTGTCGGGGGAGGTGGGGGTTCACAAGCCCGATCCGGGCATCTTTCAGGAAGCCGGGCGGCGTCTCGGCGTGAGCCCGAGTGCGATATTACACGTCGGCGACAGCGCCCGGGAGGATCGGGACGGCGCGCGGGCTGCCGGATGGGCGGCGGTGCGACTCCGGCGTCCCCCGGCCCGGCTCGAGGCAGTGGACGAGATCGATACCCTGACGCGGCTTCTCGAAGGAGAGCCCCGGAAGATTAGACGATAGCAGATACCAGCGCCTCGGCTTGCTTCAGGGCCTCGCCGATCTTCGCGGCGTCTTTGCCGGCGCCGCGGGCGAATTCGGGGCGGCCGCCGCCTTTGCCGCCGACGATGGGGGCGATGGTCTGGATGATCTTGCCGGCCTGGATTTGTTTGGTGAGTTCGGGGGAGACGCCAGCGGCCAAGGCCACCGAACCATCGTCGCGGCCAACGAGGACGATGACGCCTTTGAACTCACCGCGCAGGGCTTCGGTGATGGATTGCAGATAGTCTCCACTGGCGGAACCGAGGTCCTGGATCAAGGCGCGGGTCTTGCCGAGGGTGGTGGCGCGGGCGAGGAGGTTGCGGGCCGCTTCGGCAGCTTGCTTCTGGTTCAAGGCGGCCAGTTGTTTCTCCAGTTCCTTCTGGTGGGCGAGGACGGAATCGAGCTTTTTCTCGAGTTCGCCGATGGGCGTGTTGAGCTTGGCGGCGAGGGTGTGGATGGTCTGCCAATCGTGCAGGGCACGCTGGTACGATTCGAGGCCGGCGACGGCTTCGATGCGGCGGACGCCGGCGGCGATGGCGCTCTCGCCGACGATGCGGAAGTAGCCGATCTCGCCGGTGGCGCGGGTGTGGGTGCCGCCGCAAAGCTCCATCGAATAGCCGTCCAGCTTCGCAGGGGCGCCGCCGATTTGGACGACGCGAACACGGTCACCGTATTTTTCGCCGAAGAGGTGAGTGATGTCCGGGCGAGTCTTCACCTCGGCGTACGGGATCTCCGTCCAGCTCACGGGCGCGTTCTCGACGATCCGTTCGTTGACGAGCTTCTCGATGTCGCGCACCTGCTGCGGGGTGAGGGGCGCGCTGTTGAAATCGAAGGTGAGTTTTTCGGGGCCGACGTAGGAGCCCTTCTGCAACGCTTCCTTGCTGGCGACTTCATGGAGCGCCCAGTGGAAAAGATGCGTGACCGTGTGGTGACGCTGGATGGCGGCGCGTCGCGTGGGATCGACGGAAACCTGGACGGTGGTGCCGACGGCGGGAGCGTCGGCGCTATCGATGAAATGGAGGAAGGCGTTGCCGGCTTTTTGAGTGTTGGTGACGCGCCAGAGATTTCCCGAGCCGCTGATCTCGCCGGTGTCGCCGAGCTGGCCGCCCATCTCGGCGTAGAAGGGCGAGGTGTTGAGAATGACGGCGGTCTTGTCCTTGATCGCGACGACTTCCTGGACGGTGGCGTCGGATTGGAGATTGTCGTAGCCAATGAATTGGGTGGGCGTGGCGGTTTCGACGCTCGTGATGCTGATGATCTCTTTCTTTTGAGAGGCGCGGGCGCGGGCGCGTTGTTCGTCCATCAGTTTTTCGAAGCCGGCGGTGTCGACGGTGAGGCCACGTTCGCGGGCAACAAGCTCGGTTATGTCTAGTGAGAGGCCATAAGTATCGTGAAGCTTAAAGGCAAAGTCGCCGGAGATCGGTTTCGGCTCGCGAACAATAAGCCCGGGGCCGGAAGCCTCCTTGAGAAGTCGAGTTGTTTCATCGGAAAGGATTTCGAGCCCTCCGTCAATCGTCAAATTGAAAGCCTCCTCTTCCCTCTTTATGGTTTCACGTATTAGTTTTTGGTGAATCACAATCTCAGGAAAAATGGCTCCCATCGTCTCCACTAAAACTGTAACCAGATTGTAGAGGAACGGGTTGCGAAAACCAAGTCGGCGACCGTAAAGCACCGCACGCCGAAGGATCCGCCGAAGCACGTAGTTCCGACCATTATTGCCCGGAAGAATGCCGTCCGCGATTGAAAAACTCAGAGTTCTGATGTGGTCGGCAATTACTCGAAAAGCAACGTCAGTCCGCTCGTGGCTTTTCTTCTCCTTCCATTCCTCTTCGAGGGCATTGTATTCTTCGACTGTCGGATTGCCTGAAACTGTGACACCTTCGTCGTCGCTTGGATCGGGCAGCGTACCCGAGTAATTCTTGCCGCTCATCTTTTCGAGTTTGTCGAAGAGGGGGCGGAAGACGTCGGTTTCGTAGTTGGAGATGGTTTCGGTGAAAGTGGTGAACCCCTTCGTGCACTGCATGATGGAGGTGACGCGCTCGAAACCCATGCCGGTATCGACATGCTGGGCCGGGAGCGGCGTGAAGGTGCCATCCGGGTTCGCATTGAACTGGATAAAGACGAGGTTCCAGATCTCGATGCAGCGGGCGTCGCCTTTATTGACGAGCGAGCCTTCGGTATCACCGTTGGGCGTGAGGTCGACGTGGATTTCG
>CAYZKY010000083.1:0-28740 GCA_964478815.1 uncultured Verrucomicrobiota bacterium | reverse complement strand
CCCGCCACCCCGGCCGACCCATCCCATCCGGTCGATCTGACCGGTCCGACCGATCCCTCCCATTCCAACGTCATCCCCCTCGAAACCCCGCGCCATTCCGCGCATTCCACCAATTCCACCACCCCACCTTCCACCCCCAACGGAGCCCCACCCACCCAACCCCAACCCGCCAAGCAACCCGTCCAAAAGCCCGCCCAAAAACCAGCCTTCAACCAGCCCCAAAACCGCGCCTTCTACCTCGGCGCCCTCAAACGCCGCTAGCCACTCCCCCGCAACATCAGTGCCCGCGAAGGTAGGGTGCGCAGCCCCCTGCGCGCCGCCAAAATCTCGTGACCTGCTGCCAGTCCAGCGCGGCCGGCGCCCGTCGCCGGCCGGACCTTGCTCCCGCCCGCGAACACCATGGCCGGAACAAGATGGTTTCGGCTGGTAAAAGTCTTGCTGACCAGCTAGATATGGGGCCAGTCCAAGTCGCGAATCGCGAGAGCGCGCGGTCCGGCCACCACCGACACCGATGAAATTGCTGCACGTCCACGCACACTTCGACGATTTTGAGTTCGTCTCCGCGGGCCTATTCGAGATGCAACGGCGCGCCCTGGAGGGCGATCTGCAGGCCAGGGTGCTGGTCTGCACCGATGGGAAGGCCGGCCACCATTTCCGCACCCGGGACGAAACGATGGAAATGCGGCTGGCCGAGCAACGAACTTCGGCGGCGATCGGCGATTATGAATTCCACCTGCTCCGGTACCCCTCCGGCCTGGTGCCCCGCGAAGCGTGCCTCCAGCTTTCCATTCCCCTGCTCGCCGCCCTCTGGAAGGAAATCCGCGATTTCGAGCCGGACTATCTTTTCTGCCCGCCCTATCCGAGCGATCCTCTGGCCGGCGTGCATATCGATCATCTGACCGTCGCGGAAGCCATTCGCAAGGTGGCTTACATGGTGAATGTGCCGCACGCGTTCACGCCGGAGTTCCCGGCGAACGAGGTCGAGGTGAAAGCCTGCCGCACCCCGGTCATCCTGAATGTGTACGATGGGTACATGACCGGCGCGAACGGCTTCGATCTGGCCGTCGATGTCGACGACGCGTTTTCGGAAATCAGCCGCATGACCTGGTGCCACCAATCCCAGATCTCCGAGTGGCTGCCCTGGATCGACCGCCACGAGCTGCCCACGCCCCGCTCCTTCGAGGAATGGAGCGAGATTCTCCGGACAAAGTTCCTCCGCCGGAACCGCGAGCTGGGAGTGGTCTCCGACCGAGTCCACGAATTCTTTACGGTGACCGCCTGGGGGACTCTGCCCACCGTCGAATCCTTGCTGGCCGATTTCCGCCAGATTTCCCGCGCGCATAGCCGGCTCGAGGCCCTGGAGCAACGCCTTCGCCGATGGCGCGGCGAGCGGGACGCTTGATCGGAGGGCCCTTCCGCCGCCGTACAGCGGAACCACGAGTCCGCAGAACCCAAACACTCGCCGAAGCGCGCTCCAAAGCGCTCGCGGGAAACCGCCTCGCATGGAACTGATCGACCATGTCGCCGCCGCCGTGGCCCGCCACCGCCTGCTCGATCCGGGCTCGGCGTGTGTGATCGCCGTCTCCGGCGGGTTGGACTCGATGTGCCTGCTGCATGTGCTTTCCCGGCTGGCCCCGGCTTCCGGCTGGCAATTGTCCGTGGCTCACTTCGACCATCAACTCCGTTCCGGAAGCCCGTTGGACGAAGCGTTGGTCCGGGCGGAAGCCGCGCGGCTGGGTCTTCCGTTTCATGCGGAGGCGGGGGATGTTCGCGCCCACGCCCGGGCCGCGGGACTCTCCCTCGAAATGGCAGGCCGCGAGCTTCGGCAGCGGTTCCTCGTCCAAACGGCGCGGGAGGCCGGGGCTCATCGCGTGGCCCTGGCGCACCACCGCGATGACCAGATCGAGACGGTGTGGCTGCGGTTGTTGCGCGGTGTGGTGGGCGCGGGACTGGGGGGCATGCGGTGGCAGAACCCCTCCCCGGCCGACCCCGGAGTAGTGCTGGTTCGCCCGTTGCTGGAGGTGCGGCGGGCCGAGCTGGCCGAGTTCCAGAAGCGCGAGGCCATTCCCTTTCGCGAGGACGAAAGCAACGCGGAGCTGCGGTTCCAGCGCAACCGCGTCCGGCATGAACTTCTGCCGCTGCTCCGCTCGATCCAGCCTGCGATCGACGAGCACACGCTGCGCTGGGCGGAGTCAGCGGCGGCCGAGCACGCCGTGGTCCGGCAGGCAGCGCAACAATGGCGGGAGGCGCGAGCGCCCAAGTTTGCCGGCCTGCCGGCAGCCGTGCAGCGGACGATTGTCCACGATCTGCTGCTGGAGACCGGACTGCGCCCTGAATTCGACCTGATCGAGCGGCTGCGGACGACGCCGGACACCTGGATCATGTTGGACACCGAACGCAGGATTCGGAGACTGGCCAGCGGGGAACTGGAAATCGCTGCCGCCCAGCCCTCGCTGGCCTTCGCAACCGACTCCCAAACGGTCCCGATTTCGGCGGGGAAAGCGACCTTCGGCGGAAGGCACTTTTCGTGGCGCATCGAACCGCCGGGCGCAACCACGCTCCTGCCCGGCCAGGAACGCTTCGATGCCGAATCCATCGGCGGAACGCTCACGCTGCGCCACTGGACGCCCGGCGACCGTTTCCACCCGATCGGCCTGCCATCCTCCGCCAAGTTGCAGGATCTGTTCACGAACCTCAAAATCCCCGCCGAAGAGCGCCGCCGCCTCGTTGTCGCTGAAGACGCGCGCGGCCGAATCTTCTGGGTGGAATCCCTGCGCGTCAGCGAATGCCATAAGGTAAGCCCGGCGACGACCCGGATGCTGGTTTGGAGCTGGCGCACGGAGGCGGCGGAGCCGAATTGCCGGTGAGCGGCGAAATTACTTCCGCGAGGGAGCCGGGGGCCGTATGGTGCGGGCAATGATTTTCGGCAGCTTGACCTTCGCGGCGCGCGAATGGTTGGTGCCGGCGGCCATCGGGATGGCGCTGGCGTTGCTGCTCATCATTTATACCTACGCCAAGGCTCCTTCCCTTCCCGGAACGCGCTGGGCCTGCGCCAGCTTGCGGGCGCTGGCGGTGGCCCTCCTTTTCCTGTGCCTGCTCGAGCCGATGTGGACCACCTCCCGTCCGCGCGAGGGGGCCAACTATTTCGCCGTGGTGGCGGACAACAGCATGGGCTTGCAGATCCACGACCGGGGCGATCCCAAATCCCGCAGCGAACATTTGCGGGAGCTGCTCACTTCGAACCAGGAATCGTGGCAGGCCGCCCTCGAGCAAACCTTTCTCGTCCGGCGGTACCTGTTCGATTCGCATCTCGCCAGTTCGCGCGATTTTTCCGAACTCGATTTTCGCGGGCGTTCGAGTGCCCTGGTGAGTGCGCTGCGCCGGCTATCCGAACGCTTTCAGGGCCAGCCCCTGGCGGGCATCCTGCTTTACACCGATGGGAATGCCACCGACCTCGGCGAAGGCCCTCTCGAACTCCCCTCGCTGCCGCCGATCTATCCGGTGGTGCTCGGGCAGCCGGGCGATCTCGACGACGTCGCGATCCAGAAGGTTTCCGTGAACCAGACCGCGTTCGAGGATGCACCCGTCACCGTCCTGGCCAACGTTTCGGCGGCGGGATTTCGCGACCGCACGGTGGCGGCGCGGCTTTACTCCGGCAACAAGCTGGTGGCCGAACAGTCGCAGCGCCTCGAGAAGAACGCGGAGGAGGTCTCCTTTCGCTTTCAGGTGAAGCCGGAGAAGCCGGGCGTGTCGTTCTACGAATTGAAGGCTTCCGTGGAGGGCGCGGCGGCCGAGGCCGAGGCGACGCAGCACAATAATCTCCGCACGCTGGCGGTGGATCGCGGCCAGGGGCCGTACCGGATTCTGTATGTCGCGGGCCGGCCGAACTGGGAGTACAAATTCCTCAACCGTGCGTTGTCCGAAGATCCGGAATTGAACCTGGTCGGCTTGATGCGCATCGCCCGCCGCGAGCCGAAGTTCACCTTTCGCGGCCGTGCGGGCGAATCGAGCAACCCGCTCTTCCGGGGGTTCGCGGGCGGCGGCGAGGAGACGGAGCGGTACGACCAGCCGGTCTTGATCCGGCTGAACACGCGCGACGAATCCGAACTGCGGGGAGGATTTCCGAAAATTCCCGAGGACCTTTACGGCTATCACGCGGTGATTCTGGACGACCTCGAAGCCGAATTCTTCACCGCCGACCAGATGAACCTGCTGCAGAAATTCGTTTCCGAACGGGGCGGCGGTTTTCTCATGCTGGGCGGGGCGGATTCGCTGCAAGACGGCAAGTACGCCCGCACGCCCGTGGGCGACATGCTCCCGATTTACCTCGACCGCCTGCCGGCCCAGGTGACGCCCGGCACGGGGAGATTCGACTTCACCCGCGAAGGCTGGCTGCAACCGTGGGTTCGCCTGCGCCAGACCGAGCAGGAGGAGAAGAGCCGGCTCGAGGCGATCCCGGGCTACAAGGTCTTCAACCAGCTCCACGAAGCCAAGCCGGGCGCCAGCGTGCTGGCGACGATCACCGATCCCAATGCCGGGACGCTTCCGGCCATCGCCATCCAGCGTTTCGGCGCGGGCCGCTCGGCATGCATCACGATCGGCGATCTTTGGCGGGGGGCGCTCGGGGACGAACACCGCCAGACCGATCTCGCCAAGTGGTGGCGGCAAATCGCCCGCTGGCTCACGGCGGATGTTCCGCCCCGCTTCGAACTGCGGGCGGAGACCGAGGCGGACGAATCGGTCCGGTTGCGCGTGACCGCGCGGGATGAAAAATTCGAGCCGCTGGAAAACGCACAGATCAGGATCAAGGTGCGCGCCGCCGGGCCGGGTGCCGCCACGAACGAAGTCACACTCACCGCCGAGCCATCCGAACGGGAAGCTGGGGTGTACCTGGCCAAGTACGTCCCGCGCGACACCGGCGCGTATCTGGCCCAGGCGAACATCGCGGACGAAAAAGGGCTTTCGCTCGCCGAGGTCGAAGCCGGGTGGGCTTCGGAACCGCTCGGCAAGGAATTCGAGCGTTTGTCTCCCAACGTGGCGGTGCTCGAAGAAATCGCGCGGAAGACCGGCGGCGAAATCGTCCAGGCGGACCGGCTGGAGAGTTTCGTCGATTCCCTCTCGCAGCGAAAGGCGCCGATCGAGGAAACGTTCAGCACGCCGTTGTGGCATCGGGGCGGATATTTCGCGCTGGTCATCGCGGCGCTGGCCCTCGAGTGGGGATTGCGGCGCTGGAGAGGGCTCGCATGAGAGGTTCGCTGGTGTGGCTGCTCGCCCTGTTGAGCACGGCGCTGGCTCCGCGGGCGGAATCCACGACCAACGCGGCCCCGCTCGATCTGCTGATCGCGGTGAGCGCGCCGGGCGAGAGCGACTTTCAATCCGACATCGCGGAAGCCGCGGCGGATTGGGAGAAGGCGGCCAAAGCGGCGGGGAAGAGCTTCCGCACCATCGGAGCAGCCGGCGCCACGAATGCGCTGGAGGAACTGCGGGAGACGCTCAGCCTGGAAGGCCCGATCGCCACGCCGAACGAGTTTTGGCTCGTGTTCATCGGGCACGGGACGTTCGACGGACGCGAGGCCAAGTTCAACCTGCCGGGTCCCGACCTTTCGGCCACAAACCTGGCCGTGGCCTTGCATGGGTTCGGGCGGCCGATCATCGCGATGGCGACTTTTTCGGCGAGCGCGCCGTTCATGAAGGCCCTCTCCGGCACGAACCGGATTGTCGTGACCGCGACGAAGAGCGGTTTCGAGGACAACTACAGCCGGTTCGCCAAATTTCTGGCGCGCTCGGTGATCGACCCGGCGGCGGACCTGGACAAGGATGGCCAGACCTCGCTGCTCGAGGCCTTCCTGCTGGCCTGCCGGGGCGTGACGGACTTTTACGATTCGGAAAACCGCCTGGCCACCGAGCACGCCCTGATCGACGACAATGGCGATGGCCTCGGCACGGCGTCCACTTTCTTCCAGGGAGTCCGCGCCGTGAAGGCTCCGGAAGCCAATCGCGCGCTGGACGGCCTCCGGGCGCATCAGGCTCATTTCCGGCCGAACGCGGAGGAGGCGCGGTTCACGCCGGAACAACGGCAGCAGCGGAATGCCCTCGAGCTGGAGCTGGAGGCCCTCCGCAACCGCCGCGCCACTCTCTCCGCCGACGAATACTTCGCGAGCCTGGAACAGATCGTGAGCCAGCTCAGCCGGCTTTACCTCGAAGCCGAGGCCGCCGCGCCCAAACCCTGAAGGGCTGGGCGTCGAAAAAGGTCGACAGCGGGATGGGCAAGGTGGAGCGCTTTTCCGCGCATGGGCGGCGAGGAAGGGGCGAGGCCGCTACGGATTTGCCGCCCCCTGCCGAACGGGCCACAGCTCCAGCAGGCGGGCGCGCCGATACGCGAAGATTCCTTCCACATCGCGCCGCACGAACAGCCGGTAGACCAGCGCGCCGCCGCGCGGGTAGTATTCCACGCGGTCGATGCAGCGCGTGCCGCCATTCTCTTCGTGGAATTCGTGGGTGTGCCGCCAAAGCCGGTACGGCCCGCGGAGCTGGACATCCACAAACCGAACCGGCGGGCGCCACTCCGCGATCTCGGTGAGCCACCGCAGGGGGAACCCGCGCACCCGCAGGCGATACTCGATCAACGCGCCGGCGCGCAGGTCGATCGGCGGCGGCGTGACGATGCGGAAACGCAGCCAGGTCGGCGTGATCCGGTCGAGGTTCGAAGCGTCGGCGAAAAACGGAAACACTTCCGCTCGAGGGCGAGGCACCCATTGCTCGCTGGTGAAAAGGTAGGGGCGCACGAACTCCCGGGGCATCAGAATTTTGTCTTCACACCGCAGGCGCGCAGGGCGCACCAGCCGCGGGCGGCTTCGAAAGCCACGAATATCCCCGCCGCCGCGAAGGGCAGCGCCAGCCACGGCGAGACCGGCAGGGTGGCGGCGGCCCCGCCGAAGCAGGCCAGGGCGATCGCGCCCCGGATCCAGCGCCCGCCCGTTCCGATGTTGGGTTGAAATCGTGTTTTCATCACGTCGTCGCGGCGCGCCCCTGGCGAAGGGTGTCCAACACTTCCCCGAGCTGCGCCAAATCCTCGACCGCGTGCGCGTTCACCGCCGCGAGCGCGGCGCGATATGCCGGAGCGGCGCGCCCCCCCACCACCAAGGCGACATGGGCGGGCAACGATTCCCGCAACCGCCGCAGTTCGCCCTCCAGCCGCGGGTCGTCCTCGGGATAGACCAGGCTGAGGGCGACGGCCCGGGCCTGGCTTTGCCGGGCGGCCCCGGCAATCTCCGCCGCCGGCAGGCTCGCCCCCAGGTAAGTCACCTTCCACCCCAGGTGCGCGGCCGCCGCGCCCGCCAGCAGGGCTCCGAGTTCGTGCAATTGGCCCACGGGCGTCGCCACCACCACGCCCGGCGCGCTTTCCGATCCCACGAACGGCTGCGCCGCGTGCCCCAGGAAGATGCGAATCACGGCGCTGGCGAAGTGCTCGTGCGCGGCCGTCAGCGCCCCTTGCCGCCACAGGTCGCCGATCGCCTGCACCAGGGGCGCGATCACCGCTTGCAGCAATCCTTGCCCTCCCAACGCTACGGCGCCCCGCTTCAACGCTCCTTCGAGCGACCGAGCGTCCAGCGCTTTCACCGCGGCCAGGCATTCCTCCAGAAAGGGAGAGGAAACGGGGTCTTCCGCCCGCCCCGCGCCCGGGGATGATCCTTCGGCGGCCAATTCGCGGAGCCGTTCCACGGGCAGTTGGGCCACCTGGCCGATGCTGTGCCCCTGTTCGGTGAGCCCCTTCAGGAGCGTCAGCCGCTCGATCTGCGCCTCGGTGTAGAGCCGCCGGTTCGTCGGCGTCCGCTCCGGCCGCACCGCGCCGTATCGTTTCTCCCAGATCCGGATCACATGCGGACTCAATCCCGTCCGGCGCGCGGCCGCTTTAATCGCCTGATGGGCATCCACCATATCTTGGACAATAATTGTACAAGAATTGACGATGTGCAAGGGAATTATGAAGATGAGGCCGGATTTTAGGAGGAAAAATTGAGGTTAAACTCGAAAATACCCATGAACCGCCCTGGTTTAGGAAGGTTTTAAAAATATTAGACAAATGATTGACAACTCTAAAAACTTGAGACAATGTGTGAACAATGACACTGCGCATTCGATGGACCTGGCGGACGGAAGGAGTTCGCGTCGAGCATGACTGGGCTCCCCCAGAGCCCCCCGTGCGCCGGTTGGACTGCCGCTTTCAAGCGCCCCCGCGCTTCGATGTGGAAGTCCGGATGGCCCCCAACCCGGCTTCAGCCAATCTGGCACGACTTCATCCCCGCCAACGCTTGCTCCGGCTGCCGAATGGCTGCGGCACCTCCTCCCGCTGAAGGTCATGAACCGAGAAGTCCACATCGTCGGAGCTGGGCCGGGCGGTCTGGCAGCCGCCATTCTGCTCAGCGCGGCGGGAGTGCGCGTGAAGGTGTTCGAGCGGCTCCCGGTGCTGGGCGGCCGCACCTCAAGCCTGGAAGCCGAAGGTTTCCGGTTCGATCTCGGCCCCACCTTTTTCCTCTATCCAAGAGTCCTCGATGAGATTTTCCGCGCGGCGGGGACGACCTTGCGCGATGAGGTCGAATTAATCCGGCTCGACCCGCAGTATCGCATTCAGTTCGGCGCGGGCGGACGCCTCGATTGCAGCCCTGATATCCCGCGCATGGAACGCGAGATCGCCCGGCTCGCGCCCGCCGACGTTCCGGGCTTCCGCCGGTTCCTCGATGAAAACCGCGCCAAGCTCGCCGCGATGGAGCCCTGCCTCGAAAGCCCCTTCCTCGGCTGGCAGGACCTCGTCCAGATGCGTCTGCTGAAGATGCTCCCGATGCTGCGCCCGCATCAATCGGTCGACACCTACCTCAAGCGCTTCTTCCAGGACGAGCGAGTCCGCCTCGCCTTCTGTTTTCAATCGAAGTACCTCGGCATGTCCCCGTTCCGCTGCCCGAGCCTGTTCAGCATCCTGAGCTTTCTCGAATATGAGTACGGCGTGTTCCATCCGGTCGGCGGATGCGCCGCGGTCACCGCCGCCATGGCGCGTGTCGCGGAACGCCTCGGCGCGGAAATCCGCCTGAACGAACCGGTCGAGGAACTCCTGTTCAGCGGCCGCCGTGCGGTGGGCGTCCGCACCGCCACCGGCGCGCATTGCGCGGATGCCGTCGTCCTGAACGCCGATTTCGCCCGAGCCATGGAACGGCTCGTGCCCAATGCCAAGCGCCGCCGCTGGAGCGACCGCCAGCTCGCCGGCAAGAAATACTCCTGCTCCACCTTCATGATGTATCTCGGCATCGAAGGCACGTTCGATCTTCCGCACCACACGATCCACATCGCCGGGGATTATGCCCGGAATCTGGACGAGATCGAACGCCGCCATGTCCTGAGCGAAGATCCCAGCTTCTACGTGCAAAACGCCTGCGTGTCCGATCCCGCGCTCGCGCCCCGGGGACACAGCACGCTCTACGTCCTGGCGCCGGTCACGCATCAGCATCCCAACGTCGATTGGTCGAAGGAGCGAAGCGCCTTCCGCGATCTGATGTTCCGGCAAATGGCCAAGGCCGGCTTCCAGCTCGATCCCGGGCGGATTCGCTATGAACGCGTCATCACCCCGGCGGATTGGGATGCCCGTTACGAAATTTACCGGGGCGCCACCTTCAATCTGGCCCACACTTTGGATCAAATGCTCCACCTCCGTCCGCGCAATCGCTTCGAGGAATTCGACCGGATGTACCTCGTGGGCGGCGGCACTCATCCGGGCAGCGGGCTTCCGGTGATTTTCGAAAGCGCCCGCATCAGCGCCCGGCTGCTTTTGGAAGATTTAGGGGTGGGGCCGCGGGGGCCGGGCCCCGGGCCCCCCGGGGGCCCCCCCCCAGGCCGGGGGGGCCCGGGCGCCCGGGGCCCCCCGGCCCCGGGCGGCGCGGGGGCCGCCGCTCCTGCCGGGGCGGCCCGGGACGCGCTGGCCGCCCTGGCCCGGTTCTGTCGTTTCAGCCCGGCGGGCGCGCCGCCGCCGTCCTCGGAAAATCAGCCCTGATGAGCCAGCGCCCTATCCAGAACAGCCGCGACGGGGGTGACACAGTGGTCCTCCCCTTCGAACTGCCGGCTCCGGAAATCCGCGCCGCGATGGATCAAGCCCGCGCGGCCCAACCGGCGTGGCGCGCCCAGCCCGTCCGGCAGCGCCTCCAGGTGATTCGCGCCGTGCGCGAACGCCTCGCACAGTGCGGCCTCGCGCTGGCCCGGACCTCGGCCGAGGCCCGCCGGCGCCCGGTGGCCGAAGCGCTGGTGGCGGAGGTGATTCCGCTGGCGGAAGCCTGCCGCTTTCTCGAACGACGCGCCGCCCGGCTGCTGGAGCCCCGGCGGCTGGGCCGCGCCGGACGCCCGGTCTGGCTCGCGGGCGTGGCGGGCGAAATTCGCCGCGAACCGCATGGCTTGGTCCTTATCATCGGCCCCGGAAATTACCCGCTCTTCCTGCCCGGCGTGCAGGCCGTGCAAGCGCTCGCCGCGGGCAACGCCGTGGTCCTGAAGCCCGGCCGGGGCGGCCGCGCGGCGGCCCACGCCTGGCGCGCGCTGTTCATCGAAGTGGGTCTCGATCCTCATCTCTTCGCCGTCCTGCCCGAGAGCGTCGAAGCCGCCCAGGCCGCTCTGGCGGAGCGCCCCGATAAAACCATCTTCACCGGCGGCGCCGCCGTCGGCCGGGAACTGCTCGCCACCCTCGCCGCGCACGGCACTCCCGCCGTGATGGAGCTGAGCGGCTGCGATGCCGTCATCGTGCGCGCGGATGCGGATCTGGAACTAGCGGCCCGGGCCATCGCCTTCGGCCTCACTCTCAACGATGGCGCGACCTGCCTGGCGCCGAAGCGCGCCTTCATTCACCGGTCGATCCTGGAGCCGTTCCGCGCGTCCTTGATCGCGGCGCTCGAAGCACGCACCGGAGGACGGCCCATCAGCCGCGCGATTTCGCCGGACGCCGCTTCCGCCTGGCAGGATGCCCTCGCGCGCGGAGCCTGCCCGGTGTGGGGCAGCCTGGAAGCCCTTCCGGCGGTGCTCGCCGATTTGCCCCGTGACGCCCGCCTTCTCCGGGAAGACCATTTTCTGCCGATCCTCACCCTAACCGCCGTCGCGGGCGACTGTGAGGCCATCGCCTTGGCCAACGACGGCCCGTACGGCCTCGGCGCCAGCGTCTTCTCGCGCGACGAATCGGCCGCGCGAGCGGTCGCCGACGCCATACGGGCCGGCCTCGTCACCCTCAACGACGTGATCATCCCCTCCGCCGACGCCCGGCTGCCTTTTGGCGGCGTCGGTCAAAGCGGTTTCGGCTCGACGCGCGGCGCGGAGGGGCTGTTGGAGATGACCGTGCCCAAGGCGGTGACCGTCAGCCGGGCCCGCTTTCGGCCCGCCTTCGAACCGTCGCGGCCGGGCGAGGAATTTGTTTTCGACGCCTATCTCAGGCTCGCGCACGCCCGGGGCTGGCGGACACGCTTTCAAGCATGGCGCGATCTCTTCCGCCGCCTTTCGCCAACCCGCCGCTCGCCGGCCGGGAAAACCGATTTGGAATAATCATGAACACACGCGATGCGATTGGAGTTATTGGGGGCGGGTTGGGCGGCCTGGCCGCGGCCTGCACCCTCGCGGCCCGGGGATATCGGGTCATCCTGTTCGAGCGCAACCGCTGGCTCGGCGGCAAAGCCGCGCCTCTGGCCGAAGCCGGCTTCCGCTTCGACATGGGGCCGACCATCCTCACCATGCCTTCGGTCCTGCGCCGCATCTTCGCCGAGGCCGGACGTTCCATGGAGGACTACCTCGAACTCGTCCGGCTCGACCCGCAATGGCGCTGCTTTTTTCAGGACGGTTCGGTGCTCGATCTGGAAGAGAACGTCCCGCGCATGAGCGCGCGTCTCGAGGCCTTCGCCCCCGGCACGGACTCCGGCGCGCGCTACCAAAAGTTCATCCGGTGGAGCGAACGCCTGCACGACATTTCCGACCGCCATTTCTTCTACAAGCCCATCGGCGGACTGCGCGACATGGCCGACTTTAGCCGCGCCTTCGATCCCGCGATTCTCGGCGATATCCTCGCCATGAAAATGGGCCGCACGGTGGCCGGAACGGTGCGCGCCTACACCCCGGATGCGCGCGTGGCCCAGATGATGGATCACTTCACGCAGTACGTCGGCTCTTCGCCGTCCGGCTCTCCCGCCATTCTGTGCGGGATCGCGCACATGCAGACGAGCGAAGGGATTTGGTATCCGGTCGGCGGCACTCGGAGCGTGCCCGTCGCCCTCGAACGGCTGGCGCGCGAACTCGGCGTCGAATTCCGCCTCGGCGTCGGGATCGGCAGGATTCTCTCGCACCACGGCGCCGCCACCGGCGTGCGAACGGATCTCGGCGAGGAAATTCCCTTGCGCGCGGTCGTATCCAATGCCGATGCCGTGCGGACGCATCGGGAACTCCTCGATCCGGCGGCCGGCCTCCGTTTTGAAGGCCGCCGCCGGTACGAACCCGCCTGCTCCGGCGTCGTGCTCTATCTCGGCCTGGACCGCCGCTACGACCATTTGGCGCACCATGATTTCGTGTTCAGCCGCGATCCGGAGGAGGAATTCGATGCGATCTACCGCCGGGGCGAACCGGCCCCCGACCCGACCTGCTACCTCGCCGCCACCGCCCGGACCGAGCCCGACACTGCTCCGCCCGGCGGCGAGGCGCTCTATGTCCTCGTGCATACGCCCTATCTGAGGCCGCACCACGATTGGCCACGGATGCTGCCCGCGTATCGCGCGAAGATCATCGAGAAGCTCAAGACGACTGGCGGCATGAAGGATCTTGAGCAGCGGATCGTCTTCGAACGCGTGCTCACCCCGCAGGATATTCACGATCGGTACCACGTCTTGAACGGCGCGATCTATGGCCTGGCCAGCCACGGCCGCTTTCTCGGGGCCTTCAAGCCGGGCAACCGCTCCCCCGATCTCTCCGGCCTGTACCTGGCGGGAGGCGCCGCCCATCCCGGGCCCGGCATGCCGATGGTTCTGATGAGCGGATGGATCGCCGCGGACACACTCGATCGCGACGGTGTGGCCGGCCGCGCCCTTCCGGCCGGGCGCGCGGAAGGAGCGCTCGCTGCATGAATGCCGCTGCCGCCAGGCCGCGATCGAATGCCGCCCCGGGCCGTTCCGAATCGGTTCTCCGCAGGCCGAACCGGCGCGACCAAGCGGCGGCCGCGGCGTTGCCGGTCGTCAGCCCGTGGCTGAGCCGCTGGTTCGTCTGGTACTGCCAGGGCTATGTGCGCCGCCATTTCCATGCGTTGCGGCTCAGCCGGTCGGGCAGTCTCCCGCCGCCGGGCCCGGTTCCCCTGGTCTTTTATGCCAGTCACGCGTCGTGGTGGGATCCGCTGGTGGGATTGGTCCTCGTTCGCGAACTTTTCCCCGGCCGTCCGCTCTATGCTCCCATCGATGCGGCCATGCTTGAACGCTACGCCATGTTTGCCCGGCTCGGGTTCTTCGGCGTCGAGCAGGGCAGGCGCCGGGGGGCGGTCCAGTTCTTGAATGCCGCCCAGGCCGTTCTGGCCCAACCGCGCAGCCTGTTGGCCATCACTCCCCAAGGCCGCTTCGCCGATGCCCGTGAGCGCCCGCCCGGTTTTCAGCCGGGCCTGGGTCTCCTGGCCCGGCGGGCGCCGCGTGCCGTCTACGTGCCGGTCGCCGTCGAATATGTCTTCTGGAATGAACGTCTGCCCGAAATTCTCGTCCGTCTGGGCGAACCGGTCGGCTTCGAGCGGGAGAGCGCTTCGGCCTTCTCCAGCGCGTATCTGACCCGTCTCTTTGAGGAAAAATTTGTCGAGAATCAGGACGCCCTCGCGGAGGAAGCTCGACGCCGCGATCCGGCTGCGTTTCGCCGCCTGCTGGGCGGAGCGGAAGGCCAGGGCGGCATCTACGATCTGTGGCGGCGCGCCAAAGCCTGGTGGCGCCGGGAAGAATTCGATCCGGCCCACTCCATGTCCAACCGCACCCCCTGCCGCACTCCATGAATATCGAAGCGCTCGCTTTTGCCGCGTTGGTCTGCGCCGCTCTCCCCTGCGGCCTGTTCTTGCTGAATCTCTTCGCCTACCGCTCAACGCCGCATTCGAAACTTCGGCCGGACACGCCGGTCAGCGTCCTCATTCCCGCCCGCAACGAGGAGGCGAACATCGTCTCGACATTGCAACCCATTCTGCGCGAGCGTGCCCTGAATTTCGAAGTCATCGTGCTCGACGATCATTCCACCGACCGGACCGCCGAAATGGTCCGCTCCCTGGCCCGGGAGGATGCGCGCCTCCGCCTCGAAACCGCTCCGCCGCTCCCGCCCGGTTGGTGCGGGAAACAGCACGCGTGTCATGTCCTCGCCCAGCTCGCCCGCCATCCGATCCTGGTCTTTCTGGACGCCGACGTTCGCCTCGCCCCCGGCGCCCTGCCCCGGATGGCGGCCTTCATGGAGCAAAATCCCGCCGCGCTGGCCAGCGGCGTGCCGCATCAGGAACTCGGCACCTTCAGCGAACGGCTCCTCCTGCCGCTCATCCACTTTGTTTTGCTGGGGTTCCTCCCGATGCACGCCATGCGCTGGACGCGCCTCCCGGCGATGTCCGGCGGATGCGGCCAGTTGTTTGTCGCGCGGCGCGAGGCGTACCACGCCTGCGGCGGCCACGCGGCCATCCGGGCTTCGCTCCACGATGGCGTGAAACTCCCGCGGGTTTTCCGCCAGGCCGGTTTCGCCACGGATCTGTTCGATGCCACCGATCTGGCCACCTGCCGCATGTACCGCACCGATGGCGACACCTGGCGCGGCCTGGCGAAGAATGCCACCGAGGGGCTCGCCGCGCCGGGCACTTTGCTGCCCATGTCCATCATCCTCCTGCTCGGCCAGGTCCTGCCGTTTCTCCTGCTCCCGTTCGCTTTTTCGATGTCGGCTCTCGGTTGGGTCGTCACGATCACGGCCACCGGTCTCGCCTGGCTGCCCCGCCTCGTCGCGGTCTGGAAGTTTCGCCATCCGCTCGGCTCGGCCCTGGGCCATCCGTTGGGAATTCTCGGCCTCCTGGCTATCCAATGGCACGCAGCCGTTCGCCGCCGCCAGGGCCGCCCCTCCGAGTGGAAAGGCCGCCAGTATCAAAATTCGCCGTCGGGGTTCTCCTCTCCCAGGCCCGCATGAACTCGTTGCTTCGATGGGCCGCCGTGGCGGCGCTGGGCGTCCGGCTTTGCGCCGAAGCGGCCCCTCCCGCCGCCCCACGCACCTGCCCCACGCTGGAATTGCACGACCAGTTCGACCGGCCCCACAAACTCGCCTTCCCCGCCCAGCGTCCGATCCTCCTGGCCGTCGCCGACCGAACCGGTTCGGAGCAGGTCGACGGCTGGCTGGCCGCGCTCCGGCCGCGCTTCGCGGATCGCATCGATTTTCGCGGACTCGCCGATGTGCGGGGCGTTCCATCCTTCCTTAAATCGCGGGTGCGCGAACGCTTTCAGGAAACGCGCAAGTATCCCGTGATGATGGATTGGTCGGGCGCGCTTTGCGACCGGCTCGGCAGTCGGAAGGGGCACGCCACCATTCTCGTCCTGGATCGCGCGGGCGAAATCCTCGGGCGCGTCGTTGGCCCGGCCGAACCGGATCGCGTCGCCGAGGTCGCCGCCCTTCTCGAAAAGGCGTTCGCGGCTGCCCCAACTCCCGATCCGCAACCCGGAAAGGCCCGTCCGTGACGCCCCCGGTCATGGTCTGGTTTCGTCACGATCTCCGCCTCGCGGACAACCCGGCGCTCGTTGCGGCCATCCTCCGGGGCGGGCCGACCCTTCCGGTCTTCCTCTGGTCGCCCGAAGAAGAAGCCCCGTGGGAGCCCGGCGAGGCCAGCCGTTGGTGGCTGCATCAATCCCTGCGCGCTCTGGATGAATCCCTGCGCGCGCTCGGCTCCCGGCTCCTGCTCCGCCGAGGGCCATCCGGCGCGGCGCTCCTCGCGCTCGCCCGCGAAACCGGCGCGAAGGCCGTGCTCTGGAATCGCCGTTACGAACCTGCCGTGATCGCGCGCGACGCCCGGATCAAGGACGAACTCCGCGCCGCCGGGCTCGAAGCCGCCAGCTTCAACTCAGCCTTGCTCCACGAGCCGTGGACCATCCACAACCAGAGCGGCAAACCCTTCCAGGTCTTCACCCCGTTCTGGCGGCACTGCCTCACCCATCCTGATCCGGCCCCTCCGGCCGTCGCGCCCGCCAAACTCGCCGTGCCCGCGGCGTGGCCGGCTTCGGCGCCCCTCGAGACCCTCGAACTGGAGCCGCGCCTCCCCTGGGCCGGGGGCCTGCGAGCCGCTTGGCAACCTGGCGAAACCGGCGCGCAACGCCAGCTCGGTCGCTTTCTCCAGACGGCCTTGGCCAGCTACACCGACGGCCGCAATCGCCCCGACCTGACGGGTACCTCCCGCCTCTCCCCGCACCTGCACTTCGGCGAAATCAGCCCCCGCCAAGTCTGGCACGCCCTCGCCAGCCGGGCCCAGTCCACGGCCTGGCGCTCCTCTCAATTCCTCGCCGAAGTTGGCTGGCGCGAGTTCGCGCACCACCAGCTTTATCATTTCCCCCACACTCCCACGGAACCCCTTCGCCCCGAGTTCAAGAAGTTCCCATGGCACACCGACGCGGCCCTCCTCCGCGCCTGGCAGAAGGGCTGCACCGGCTACCCCATCGTCGATGCCGGCCTCCGCGAACTCTGGACCACCGGCTGGATGCACAACCGCGTGCGCATGATCGTCGCCAGCTTTCTCGTCAAGGATCTGCTCATCTCCTGGCAGGAGGGCGCGCGCTGGTTTTGGGATACCCTCGTCGATGCCGATCTCGCCCAGAATACCCTCGGCTGGCAATGGACCGCCGGCTGCGGGGCCGATGCCGCCCCCTACTTCCGCGTCTTTAACCCCATCACCCAGGGCGAAAAGTTCGATCCCACCGGAGCCTACGTCCGCCGCTGGTGCCCCGAACTCGCGCGCCTTCCCAATGCCTGCCTCCACCAACCCCACCGCGCCCCTTCCGATCTCCTGCGCGCGGCGGGCGTCGAGCTCGGCCGCTCCTACCCGGCCCCCATCGTCAACCACGCCACCGCCCGCGAGGTCGCCCTCGAAGCCTTCTCCCGCCTCAAACGCTCCGCCTGAACCTCGCCGCGCTCGCGTTTGGACTGCGATGAAACTTGCGCGCGGAGCCTTCCGGGGCAGGTTAGCGGCTTTTGGATGCTAACCATCGTTGAAATCTCCAAGAGCTTCGGACCGCGCGAACTGCTTCGCGACGCGTCCTTGCAAGTCAACCGCGGCGAACGCCTCGGCCTTGTCGGCCCCAACGGCGCCGGCAAGTCCACCCTCATCAATATGATCCTCGGAAACGAGGAGCCCGATCGCGGCGAAGTCACGCTCGACCGCCGCGCCACCGTCGGCTATCTCCCGCAGGAGACCACTCCCGTCGGCGACGAAACCGTCCTGGAGGTCGCCCTCTCCGCCAACCCCCTCCTCGTCCAGGCCCGGCGCGCCCTCGCGAGCGAGCACGCCACCATCGGCGACGATCATGCCGACCCTCACACCGTCTACGCCGAGGCCGGCGGCTTCGAGCTCGAGGCCCGCGCCAAGCGCATCCTGGCCGGCCTCAGCTTTCGCGAAACCGATTTCGAGCGTCCCGCCCGCGAAATGAGCGGCGGCTGGGTGATGCGTGCCCACCTCGCCCGCCTGCTCGTGCAGGAACCCGATCTCCTCCTCCTCGACGAACCGACCAACCACCTCGATCTCCACTCCCTCCTCTGGTTCCAGGGCCACCTCCAGCAATACCCCGGCGCCATCCTCATGGTCTCCCACGACCGCGAGTTCCTGAACCGCATCGTCGGCTCCATCGTCGAAGTCCGCGCCGGCCAGTTGATCCGCTACCGCGGCACCTACGACGAATACCTAGAACAACGCGCCGCCAACGAAGCCAACCTCGTCGCCGCCTACGAGAATCAGCAGAAGGAAATCGCCCGCCTCATGCTCTTCGTCGATCGCTTCCGCGCCAAAAACACCAAAGCCGCCCAGGCCCAGAGCAAGCTGAAGCAGATCGAGCGCATGGACAAAATCGTCCTGCCTGATTCCCAGCAGGCCGAAGTCTCCTTCCGCTTCCCCCAGCCCCAGCGCAGCGGCCAGCGCGTCCTCACCCTCAAGAACGTCGACTTCGCCTACGGCTCCAAGCCCGTCTACCGCGGCCTTGATTTCGAACTCCAGCGCGGCGAGCGCCTCGTCCTCGTCGGCCCCAACGGCGCCGGCAAATCCACCCTCCTCAAACTCCTCGGCGGCGTCATCCCTCCCGCCGCGGGCGAGCGATCCCTCGGCCACAATGTCCGCTGCGGCTACTACGCGCAAAACCGCGTCGAGATGTTGCGCATGGATCGCACCGTCTTCCAGGAAGCCTCCGACACCGAACAACGCGTCACCGAACAATTCATCCGCACCCTCCTCGGCTGCTTCCTCTTCAGCGGCGACGACGTCCACAAACCGGTCCGCGTCCTCAGCGGCGGCGAAAAAAGCCGCCTCGCGCTCGTCAAAATCCTTCTCGATCCGCCTAATTTATTGCTGATGGACGAGCCTACCACCCACCTCGACATGTCCAGCATCGAGGCCCTCCTCGCCGCCCTCCAGCAATACGAAGGCACCCTCGTCTTCATCAGCCACGACGTTTACTTCATCCGCGAACTCGCCGAAACCGTCGTCCACGTCGAGCACAGCGCCGTCCGCCGCTACGCCGGCGACTACGCCTACTACCTCGATAAATCCGCCCGTGACGGCCTCACCGTGGCCGGCGCCGCCCCCCTCCCATCCGCTCCCGCGAACGACGCCGCCCCCCGCAAAGCCGCCTCCAAGGAACAACGCCGCCTGGAAGCCGAACAGCGCCAGGCCCGCTCCCAACGCCGCAAAGAACAGCAAAAACGCGTCACCGAACTCGAACAACGCATCGCCGCCATCGAAGCCCGCCAGCGCGCCATCCACGCCGAACTCGAGGACCCCGAAACCTACAAAAAAGGCCCCCTCGCCGCCGAACTCAACCGCGAACACCGCGCCCTCGAACTCGAACTCGAACAACACCAACTCCGCTGGGAACAAGAAGCCACCAAGCTCCAGGCCCTCTCCGCCGACCCCGCGCCCTCCTCCTGAACCCAAGTCCTAGGCCGCGCCGTCTCCCCCCCTCCGGAACGATCCGGCCAGCCCCCCTCTCAACTCCTCATTCCGCGCTCACCCCGCCGTTCGTTGCGAGCAGCCACAATGCTGGAACTGCCACGTTCGTTTGCGAGCAGCCCTCAACCATCCACCAATCCGGCTTGGGTGCGACTTTTTCTGGCGGCCAGTGCTGGGGGTGGGGGGAGGCCAACCGGAGGGATTTTTTTTCGTAAATCATTGAACCAGAGATGGTTGTGTTAAAAATAAAGTGTGTAAATAGTGTGTAAATTGGTGTGTAAATACGTGTAAATCCATGTGTAAATACGTGTCAGTGTGCCCGCCTCGACGTGTAAATCATCCGGGCAGAAGGCGGGCGTCAGGGACCGGGCAGCGGGAACACTTGGGAGCACGCGACAACCCAAGGATGGCATGAGGATGCCGGGTGCGGGAAAAGTTACCGCAGGTGGCGGGTCATTGGGAAACGGAGAGGTTCGAGCGAGAACAGCTCCCTTTCGCAATGACGCCTCAAATCGAGTCGTCATGACGTTACCTTGCGACCAAGCATGGGATGAGTCAAGGTTGAAGATCGCCGGGAGGCGCGATTTTTCCGACGGCGGGGAATGACCGACACCAAAAGCCGCACCCATCCGTCTTGACCAATCTGGCCCGGAAACTAATCATGAAGCTACCCTCTATGAGACCTCTGCTCCAACTGGCGCACGGGGCTGGTTTCCAGCCCGTTCCTTCGAGTCTGCTGCACACCGGCTCGATCTGCCTGTTCGCCCTGCTGCTTGCCACCGGCTGCGGCAACCTTCATCAGGCGTCGAATTCGGGCGACTTGTCGAGGATCCAATCGCTCGTGGCCGCCGGAGCGGATGTTAACGCCGCTGTCGAGGATCAAGGGACGCCGCTCCATCAGGCGGCCCTGCAAAATCAGACCAACGTGGCGAGCTGGCTCGTTCGAAACGGCGCAAATCTCGAGGTCCGGGTGGAAGGAAAAACCGCCGAAACACCTCTCTATTCCGCTGTGGTCAGCGGCCATTTGGAAATGGTTCAACTTCTCCTGGGAGCGGGCGCCAACGCGAATGCTCGGGAAAACCGCGAGGGGCACATTCCCTTGCACGCGGCGGCCGCTGCCGACGCGGACCGTGCCAGACTGCTCGCCATCGCCCGGTTGCTCCTGGATCATGGGGCCGATCCGAACGCCACCAATCGATTCCTGGAAACGCCCCTGCATATTGCCGCCATCAAAGGCCGCGTTCCACTCGTCGAGCTGCTCCTCAGCCGGGGCGCCGATCCTCAACGCCAGCGCTATGATGGCGTCACGCCACTGCACTCCGCCGCCGCCACCGATGGCCTCGAAGCCGCCCGTCTGCTCCTGGCGAAAGGCGCGGACGTTAACTCGCAGCAAGGAGCCGCGGATTCCATCAATCCTGATTCACGGATGTTGAAAGTGATCCGTGAAAAGGGAATTAACCCTTCCGACTGGTTCGGCGAGGGCAACACCCCGCTCAGCCTCGCGGTGGAGCGGGCAATGCGGGACTCCTTCGACCCGGCGACGACGCCCTTGATGCAGCTCTTTTTAGAAGCCGGCGCCCGGCCCACCGTGACAGGCAGCCGCTACTTGGCCGCGCCGATGATCACTGGCGGAACTTTCCGAGCCTGCGCTCGTTACCAGGAGCAGCGCGGAAATTCCCGGCTGGCCATCGAATACTTCGAGCGGGCCGCGGAGTTCTACGATAAAGCGCCTGAAACATTGGCTGGGGAAATCGAAACGGGCGGCGTCAATCCCAACTATTTTAATCAGGCTTGGGCCAGCTTTGCCCTCAGTTCGATCACCGGCGGCCCCTATCGCGCGCCCGTATATGAAACTCCGGTCAGGAAAATCGTTGCCCCGGTCAAAACCGAATCGAGACGGCTTGCCCAGGAGTGCCGCGAGAGTGCCCGAAGGCTTCGCGTGGCTTCCGCCCGGTAGCTACATCCCGAGGCGCGCGAACTTCGGACCGCCGACCGGGACTTCGCGTCTACCTCCACCTCCACAGCCGCGCCCGCTCCGGAAAGTTCAGGAATGACGAGGCTTGCGTAAAGAAGACGGCCACGACTGAGAGGATGGCGGACATGGTTCCCGGTGCGCCAGCATTCCATAAGCTGGTCGAAACGGCCTGCGTTCACACACCAAGACGTGCCCATCACGCCTGAAATGGACCGGCTCTGATGGCGTGGCGGCGTGGGACTCGCAGAGAATTGCGAAGCCCTTGGCCCGCGCTTCGCCGCCCCGCCGCCGGCAGGGCCGCCCTCCTACCGCTCGGTCAACAACAGAATTGCTGCCCGAATTCGCTTGGCAATTCTGGCCGGTTTGGATATGCAGAATCGTCCAACAAAAACAACGTCGGTGAGGCGGCGTGTCTTAGCCGTTTCGTCGGCCCATCCAAACAACCCAAGGAGAAAGACATGTTAAAGTCCCAAAATACCGGGGCGCGGCGGCGGCGTGTGCTGTTCGGCTGTGCTCTGGCGGCTCTCGGAGCCGCCGCGATCCAAAGCCAGGAACTCATCTACCAGGAGGACTTCGAGACCGATGGCGAAGCCGCGAATCCTCAACGTTACACCACGGTCGGCCGCGACGCATTCGAGGTGGATCGTATCCGTAGTGAAATAGGCATCCAGGACCAGCTCGGCCCGATCTACTGGGCTCATAACAACGAAGTCTCTTATGCCGGCGTGCCGGCTCCCACGGCGGCTCGCCGCATGGCGATGGCCTGGAATCTGGCGATCACGGAAGCGGAGGCCAGCCCGGCGATGCTCGAGCTTTTCGACTCCTCGATCAAATGGCTGCTGAACAACAAGACGGCGGCGCGAGTCCTCGTCAGCCCGGCCGGCGCAAGCCTCGGCGTGCTGGGGGACCGGCTCCTCGCCGCCGGCCACACCATCCTGGACGACGATCCCTCGGTCGTCGAAGCGCAAATGGGCACCATCGGCGACCTGATCTTTCACTGCCCGGCCGCGGGCAGCCGCGGCGCGACGGCGCCGATTCCCATGCTGGTCATCGCGGCGGCGGATCATGACGACGTCCTGACTTCCAGCATCGGAACCCCCACCGCTTTCGAGCCCGGCAAGGGCACCATCGTCGCCAGCGGCCACCCCGCCGCAGGAGGCAAGACTGGCGAATTCGATGTGGCCATCGGATCGTTCAGTTGGGAATTGATCGGTGACTTTCTCCCGGCTAATCCAATTATCGTCGCGAACTTCGCGCAATCGGTTCCACCCACCGTCTCGTCGCTCGAACATGTCGAAGCCATGGTCGCCGGAACCAAGCAGAGTACCTCTGCCACGGCTCAAGTGGATGCCTTGGACTTCAATGACGTCAGCGAAGGAAACTGGCCGGGTGGCGAAGCGCTCCCCGGAGGTGCTTCGGGGGTCTGGGGGCTGCGAGCGCTCGGCAAGCTCAACGTCACGGCCGCCGGGACCTACACGGTGGCATCCGGCGCGGATGACGGAGTGCGTGTCCGCATCGACGTGAACAAAAACGGCTTCGATGCCGGCGATTCGATCATCACGGACGCGGGACCGCACGGGCACACGCTGGCGTACGGGAACGTAACCTTCCCCGCGACCGGCACGTACGACATCGAAGTGATCGCCTATAATTCGGGCGGCGGCGGCGATGTGGAGGTCTCCGTCTCGATCGCGGCCGGCGGCGGACAGACCGGCCTCGATCTTAGCCCGGAAAACTGGGAATTGCTCGGCGTGGCCGGGGCGGTCTCTCCGGTCAAGGCGCAAGGACAATTCCAAATCACCGCCTACTCGCCCGCCGGCGATACGGAAACGGTTCAACGGCCGTTGATCATGTTGCTCAATGGGCCGGCCGATTCTCCCTCCGGCACGGTCTTCGGGGGCGGGCCGTTCACCGGCCAGAGCGGCCAGCGGTTCTTCGGCGGCGCGGGTATGAACAAGGGCGTGGCGGGCGGCCTCTGGGCAACTCCCGATACAGGGGATCGTACGCTCACCTTGCGGCCCATTAACGTCGCAGGAAAGAACAACGTCAAATTGACCATCGCTTGTGCGGGCACGTTCCTGGACTTCGAACGCAGCAACCTCTCACGTGGCAGCGCGGACTATCTTGAAGTGGCCATCGACACCGACGGGACAGGCCCCAAGGATTTTGAGCGGCTCATCTTTTTCACTCCGCCCACCGCCGCCCTGAAGTACGTAGATGACGCCACCACCCGGCCAAACAATCCGACCCGGCTCGGCCTCGCCTTCAAGGATGTCACCTACGACATCCCGGCCGGAGCCACCGAACTGGTCGTGGAAGTGCGCGCCATCAGCACCTGGTGGAACGAAATCTTTGCGTTCGACAACATCCGTATCACGGCGGGAACGGTGACTCAAACGCCTCCGAACCTGGGCATTGCGCGCAACGGAGCGAATGTGCAGATCACGTTCGACGGAGTTCTTGAATCCCGGACGGCCGTCGATAACGGCACTTGGACGGTCGTTCCCGGTTCCGGCAGCGTGACGATTCAGGCCAACCAGCTCGGCGGCGCGCAGTTCTATCGAGCCCGCCGGCCATAACGCGGCTTCCACAGCCCATTCCACGCCAGGGCCATCTCCGGATGGCCCTTGCTTTTCGCCTCACCGCCCCGGCCGCTTGGGACTGGCCTCCGCCAGATAGGCGGCCCGGTACAACTCGAGTGTCTCCCGGTAGGCCTCGAGAAATTTCCGCGCCATCGTGGCCGCGGACAGTTCTTCACGGACCCGGTCGAGCGTGGCGGGATCGACCTGTCCGTTCGCGAAAAGCGGATGCCGCAGCGCCTGCCGGATCATCTCCGTGCATTCCGCCAGATCGCCGCTTTCGAATAGAAACCCATTCGCGCCGGGCGTGACGTAGTCCGGCACGCCGCCCGTGCGGGTGGCGATCGCCGGCAGGCCGGCCACCGCCGCCTCCTTGACCGAGTTCGGGCTGTTGTCGGCCCGCGAAGCATGGATCAAGAGCGTGGCCGTCCGCATCTCCTCCGCGATCTGCTCCGGCGACAGATTGTGCTGAAAGGAGATGCGCGGCCAGATGGCCTCGCCGGCCGCCGCGCGCATTTGTTCCTCGAACGCGGCATCGCGGGCGCCGATCCACGAGACGGTGAAATTGAAATCCCGGGCGAGTTGCGCGAGCGCGGGAAAGACGATGTCGGCGCCCTTGGCGTGGCTCAACGCGCCGATGCACAACAGCCGCGGCGGGTCCGTGCGCGGCGCGCGGCGCAGGGCGGCGAAGAGCGGGTTTGGGGCATGCTCGATGCGCAGCAACTTCAGCTTCGGATAGCGCGCTTGCAAATAGTCCAGACCGAACCGGGATTCGACCGTGGCGGCGCGCGTGCGCGGCAGAGCCCGCTTTTCCAGAAACCGTGCCACCTGTTGCGTCCGGTTCAGCGGGAACACCGTCCCGAGCCATTGCAGAATCCCCTGCATGGTCACCAGCGCCGGATATCCCAGCCGCCCGGCGATGGAAGCTCCGCCGAATTCCGTTCCCCACGCATGCACCAGGTGCGGCCGGATGGTCCGCAGCGCGCGGCGGATCAACCACGTATCGATCCAGTAGAGCGACGCCGTGCGCATCCCGGGCGGCGTGCGGAGGCAATGGAACCGCGTGCCCTGGCATTCGAAGGTGACCGAGCGGCGGAACTGGCTGCGCGTCACCAGCACGTCGAGCCCCAGCCCACCCTGCCGGGCGAACTCCTGCCACAGCACCCGCTGCCACGAGGCGGGATGAAGCTTCGGCAGATCCCGGATCTCCGCCGGCGCCTCCGGGAGCCACTCCACCGGAAAGTACGAACACCAGGCCACTTTCAACTGGGCGGGCGGTTGGGCTGGGCTCGGATTCATGGTCGGCGGCGAGAGGCTTCAATCAAGGTGCGCGGCAGGCAAGCGGAAATTCGCCCGCAAAAAAAAGTAGTTACCGATTTGCCAGATTCATGTCATAAGCAGGCATGAGCCAACTTTTTCAAGCCCAGAGCCGCCGCCAATTCGTCCGTGCCGCCGCTGCCACCGCCGCCTTCTTTACCGTGCGAGGAGCATTCGCCGAAGAGCTGACCCGCACGCCGGCCCAGACGGAGGGGCCATTTTATCCGGACAAGCTTCCGCTGGATACCGATAACGACCTGCTCATTCTGAACGATAACATCACCCCGGCCGTCGGCCAGGTCACGCACCTGACCGGGCGGGTGCTCGATCCGCGGGGCGAACCGCTGCGGAATGTCATCGTCGAGATCTGGCAGACGGATGGCACCGGTGTCTATCTCCATTCCGGCGACAACCGCGCCCCCAAGGAAAAGAACTTTCAGGGCTTCGGGCGGTTCCTCACCAGTTCGACCGGCGAGTACTACTTCCGCACGATCAAACCCATCGTTTATCCCGGCCGCACGCCGCATATTCATTACGCGATCAAAATGAAGGGCCGCGATAAATGGACCACCCAGTGCTACGTCAAGGGCGAGCCGCTGAACGAGAAGGACGGCATCTACATGGGAATCAAAGACCTCAAACAACGTGCCGCCGTGACCGTCGATTTCGCCGCCATTCCCGGCTCCAAAGCCGGCGAACTCGCCGCCCGGTTCGATCTGGTGATGGGTTTCACCCCTGTGATGTAACCTGCGGATCAGCCGCCGCTCTGGCGGATCTTTTCCTTTTTCTCCTCGAGATCGGCTTGGAGGTTTTTGCGGTCGCTGGCCAACTGCCGAGTCAGTTGGTTCAGGGCGTCCACATCTCCCTGGGCGGCCGCCTTCGAAATCTGGCCATTCAGAAAGATTTCCCGCTCGGCCACCTTGGCGCCATAAATGGAATCGAGTTCCGCCAGCTCGCGCTTTTGGGCATCCGAAAGTTTGACCGCCGGAGCGGCTTTGCTCAGGCGTTCCATCGCGAGTTCGTAGGCGGACTTCACGGCCTGAATCTTCCGGCTGGCGTGGGCGGCGGCAAGTTCAATCGAGAAACGCGATCCCTTCCCGCCGCAACAGCACGCGCTTCATGTCGAGACCGCCCGAGAATCCTCCCAGCCGGCCGCCCGCCGCGAGCACCCGGTGGCAGGGGATGAGCAGCGGAATCGGATTCCGCCCGCAGGCCTGGCCCACGGCGCGCGCGGCGTAGGGGCGGCCGATCGCTTCGGCCACCGCTTGATACGTGCGGGTGGAACCCTTCCCAATGCGTTGCAGCGCGGCCCACACCGATTTCTGAAACTCCGTCGCTTCTCCCAGATCGAGCGGCGGCAGATGCCGTAGCCGGCCGCTGGACAGGGCGGCCTGCACCGCCTCGGTCGTCGCTTCATGCCAGTCTGTCTGGTTCGGCGAGAGACCTTCGTCCGGAGCCGTGTCGATCCCATCCGGAAATTGCAGCGCGGCCAGGCCCTTCGGCGAATATCCCGCCCGAAATCCACCCAGGTCGGTTCGGATCGAAGCCCAAACTATCACGCGGCGTTCCACTCAGCGGCTCTTGAGAATGAGCGATAGAATCCCCCAGAGAAACAGCAGCAGAATCGTCGAAAGCATCAGGAAGCGATTGCGGGCGATCCGCTTCTCGTACCGCAGCGGGCGCAATCCCCGGATGCTCCCCGCCGCGAGATAGCTCACGAGCCGCGGGTTCGCGGCCGACGGATGGTTGAGCTGCTTGCGCCACCGCCGGATCGTGCCGAAGAGATCGTACTTCCGAATCCCGAGATCGTTGAAATGACCGGTGTCGATCCCCGTCCCGCTCTCGGGAACCGGCGGCGGGTCCACCCGCTCGAAGATCGGTTCCCGGCGCGTCTCCTGGCGGGGAGCGGGGACGGCAGCCGGGGGCGGAGGCGGGCGAACCGGAGCGGGCTTCTCCTCGCGAGACTGGGTGGAAAGCCGCGCAATCTGCGCTTCGAGGGCGTGGATCTGCGCGCTCAACTCCTTCGATCGCGCGGCCAGAGGATCAGCCTTTTTCTTGAACACCGGCATCTCCCATCACTGGCGGAGGAGCAGCGTGGCGACAATCGCCGTCCCCAGCAGGGCGGCGAGCGCCACCGGCCAGCTCAAGGCGAGGCCGAGCTGGCAGAGTTCGACAAAACTGCGCCCTTCGAAAAGATCGGCGGCGGCGGCCTTTGCGGCGGAAGGTTCGCCGGGGGCTTCGGCCAGGGCGCCGTCCAGCCGCGGCCACTTGCGGCGCGCGGAGTTCCATTCCATGCGCGCGTTCTCGAGAGTGGCCAGCGCACGGGTCAGCTCGGTGGGCCAGTTCTCGGTCGTCCAGCTTTCCTCGCTCAGGGCTTGCACCTTCGCCAGCGCCTCGCGCAGATCGGCCAGCGATTTCGCCATCTGGTCCGCGTCCCGCCGGGCGGCGAACTCCGCTTCCTCGAGCAATTGCGTCCCGCGCGTGAGGTGCTGCAGCATTTCCTCCCGCCCGGTTTGATACTCCGCGCGCCGCCGGCGGGAATCTTCCAACTGCGCCCGCTCGCGCTCGAGTTGCTCCTGGGCGCGCTTCAGTTCAGCGAGCTGCCGCTGCGCTTCGCCCATGCGCGCATCGAGCTCTTCCCGGGACGGAGGCTTGGCGGATGACACAGGATCGGGGACGGGAACCGCGGGGGAGGGTCGGCGAAATTCGCGCTGATCGCTCTGGAAATCGGCGTCGACAAACTCGCTCTCCTCGAACTTCGCTCCCATGCGCGCACTCTAGGCCCGCCCCCTTCTGTGTAAAGGCGAAATGGAATTCCTTCGCCGAAACTTTCGCACCTAAAGTGGTATTGGCCGGAGACGCATCGCAGGTTACAGCAGGGACATGAGCTTGGAGAAAGCCATGATTCGCCTCTATCGAAATCCGGACTGCGCCGACTGCGCGGGCCGGGCGGCTCTCACCCGCAGTCTCGACTGGTTCGGCCTGGTGGAACATGCGGCCCGGCCGCCCGCCGAGATTCAGGTGCCGATGGGCCAGATCGCCGTGCAGGATGTTCAGACGGGCCAATGGCATCGGGGAATCGACGCCGTCCGGCAGGTCTGCTTTCACATCCCGCTCTACGTGCCGTTCGGGCTGCTGCTGCTCATCCCCGGGGTGGCCCGGTGGTTCGAACGCATGCGGCAGAAGCGCACCCCGGCCGGCGGTTTGGCCGCCGCGGCGCCGCCCAAGATGTAGTCTCCGCGCCCGGCCAGGCAGCCGCGCCGCTTAGTGGCAGCCGCAGCCCTGCCCGCAGCTTCCTTCCGCCATGTCTTCGCTGCTTGGCACCCGGCCGAGTTCCAACGTTTTCGACACGTAGCGGTTGATCGTTTCCTGCACTTCATGCACCTCTTGCTGCGCCTTCAAGAACGCCGAAGAGACTGGGTTGTTCACCACTTGCTGGCGCAACGACTCGTACGAATCGATTTCCGCTTGCGAGAGCTGCACCCCTTGATGCTGCTTGTGGTGCAATTCCTCGCCCCGCTCCATCAATCCCTGGTAGGCGAGCTTCGCGTGGTCGTCCGCCATGAACTGATCGATGCTCCGGCGGAGCGGCTGAAATTCCGGATGCTCCAGAATGCTCTGGCACAGTTCCCGGGTCTTGACGGTGATCGAGGTATTCTCGGCAGTTAACGCCATATCCCCCAATCTTT
>CAYZKY010000082.1:0-28948 GCA_964478815.1 uncultured Verrucomicrobiota bacterium | reverse complement strand
GGGATTCGCTTTAAAGAACTCCCAGGCCTGGCGAACGGAATCTTTCTGTGAGGAGGAAAGACTGTAAAAGGAACGCCAAAACTGCTCGGTCGCGCGGAATTGATAAATCATTTCGGAGGAGCGTCTCCGCGAAGGACGCGATCCATATCGACCAGCTGGCCGACAGACGCTTCATTCATAGCGCGTTGGAACGATTCGGGAATCCAGGAATCGTCGGCTTCGAATTCAAAGTGGGCGAGGACTTTGGATCGTTCCGCCGGTGGGAGCGCTTCCATTTCGGCGATGATCGCCTCGGCTGTCATGAAGGCAAATTAAAGGGCCGAGCAGGCCGCGTCAATGCAACGGCTTTTCATCCGGCCGCTCGTAATTGGCGTTGTGGCGGTGGCGGCAGGGAGAGGGCGGATGAGCTGTTCAGGTTCGTGGTTGCAATCGGCCTCACCCCCTGCCCCCTCTCCGCGGAGAGATGGAATTTTTTTTAGTCTAATGGCTTTCGAGCCGCTTCGGGGTCTTGGGAATGGCGCTATCGATAGGAGTTCAAGCCGGAGTGGTGTGATCGGAAGTGGGGGCCTGCACGATGAAGGGGTGGCGCGGATGGGCCGTCGGATGCGGCGGGCGAGACGCCCACCGCTGACAGCCGAGACGGCTGTCGCTCCCCGACCAGGGACGTCCGGTGGCGAAGGCACGATGACCGTCACTTCCGATCGCATCCAAGCCGGAGCGGAAGGTTGCCGTTCATGGGTGGCGGCGATAGCTTGTTCGAATGTCGACGACAGCAGAGACGAGTCATATCCGCGTGGATGAGCGGGGCGTGGCCTGGATCGAGAGTGCGAATACCAAGGTGATCGAGGTGGCGCAGGATCGGATTGCCCACGGGTGGAGTCCCGAGGAGATCCATTTTCAGCATTCGCACCTGTCGCTGGGGCAGATCCATGCCGCGTTGAGCTATTACTACGATCATCAGGCGGATTTCGATGCTCGCATCCGCGCCAGCCTCCAGGATTATCAACAGCAACGCGCGGAAACCGCCGATTCGCCCATCCGCAAGCGCCTGCGGGAAATGGGCCGGCTCGCTTGAGCCTGGCCCTGTATATGGATGTGCATGTGCCCGCTGCCATCACGCTCGGGCTTTTACTGAGGCGCATCGACGTACTGACGGCGCAACTCGATGGCGCGGCGGAACTGGCTGATCCGGCATTGCTCGACCGGGCGACCGACCTGGGCCGGGTGCTCTTTAGCCAAGACGAGGATTTGCTGACAGAAGCCGCTCGACGGCAGCGTCGACAACAGCCTTTCGCGGGGCTCATCTACGGGCATCAACTACGAATTACCATCGGTCAGGCGATCGAGGATCTGGAAATTCTTTGCCAGATTGGGTTCCCGGCGGACTTCCAGAATCGTGTCGAATACCTGCCGCTGCGTTAGAGTGCGCGGAATTGTTCAGGGGGGCGGGAAGTTGTCCTGGAGGGAGGGGATGGTGTGTTTGGCGGCGGCGTCGAGGTCGTGGGGGAAGTCGATTTCGGTCCAGGGGAGATCGGTGGCATCGACGGCGCGGAAGAGGCCGGCCTTGACCATGGCGCGGATGATTTCGTCGTAGGATTGGGTCAGGCCTGCGCCTTCGGAGCGGAGTTGGGTTTCGCGGATCAGGACGGTGACATCCGCCGCGTGGATTTTGAAAAAGCCGATCGATTCGCCCACGCTGTCGGCCTCGCCTTTCCATTTTTTCAGGAACTCGAAGGGGACGCCATCGCGGACGGGGACGAGGACGGGATCGTCGTCGATGGTGGAATATTCGCGGTCGATGAGCAAGGCGGTGCGATGGGGGGATCGCATCAAGCGATCGAGCATGCGGCCGTCGTAGAGGACGTCGCCATCCATGACGAGGAGGTGGTCGGTCACATTCATCATCGCGGGGAGGGAGGCGTGCATGCTGAGGACGCTGCCTTCCGTGTAGCGCGGGTTGTAGATCTCGACAATTTCGACGCCGTACTGGGACTGGAGATGGGGGAAGACGGCCTGGAGCTGCTCTCGCAAATGGCCGGTGACGACGTAAAGCCGGGGCACGCGCAGGCCGGCGAGGATGCGAACGTGGCGTTCCAGGAGGCTGAGGCCATCGAATTCGATCAATACTTTATTGCGCGAGGCGGCCAGGTTTCCGAGGCGGCTCGCCCGTCCAGCTACATAGAGAATCGCGTTCACTTCAGTTACGGAGCTACAGGATCAAGTTTGGCAGTGCTTCTGAAAGTCCGATCGGCATAGAGCAGCGAGAGGCCCACCGCCGCGAAGATCATTTCCCGCCCCCGCCGGATAAGGGCATAGGGGGCGCTGAGCGTATCCGGGAGACCCACGACCCGGCCGATGAGCACGATCCCCGATTCCTGGACGCCGAGGGAACCGGGCACCCACATGCCCAGGACTTTGCTGATCCCGGCAAAGGCTTCCACGACGAGCGCCTGGGACCAGGTGATCGGCAGCCCGAGCAAGTAAGCGACGAGGCAGATTTCAATGGTATCCAGCAGCCAACCGGCAAAATAAAGGCATGTCGATATCAAAAAGCGCCGGGACTCGGTGCCGTGGAATTTTATGATGGTCTCGTCCAACCGCAACAAGCTGTTTTTGCGCTGCTCGAGGAAGCGAAACGACCCCCCGATGGACTCGAGGGCCGCGAGGACAGTTCGAAAAAGTCCCCGCTTTTGCAACCAGAGCAAGGCGACGGTCCCGGCCAGGCCGCCGAGGAGCATTAACGCCACGACGACTTGGAGCCGCGGTTGACCTTGCGTCATCCCCAGGAGAATAGCGGAGGACAACAGGACGAAGGCGAGTTGGGCGACCGTTTGCGCCGTTCTCGAAATGATCGCGGCCGTGGCACCATCTCCCGGGCTGATGCCGTGCCGTTGCAGCAAGCCCACCTTCACCGCTTCCCCTCCGATGTAGGCAGAGGGGAGAACGCTGTTCACGGACTCGCCCGCCCAGCGGATTCTGAAGAGGGTGAAGAAGGGAATTTGGTGGCGCGGCAGGGTTCGTGTCCAGGCCAGGCAATCCACTATGTAAACGATGGAGTAGGGCAACAGCACGAGCGGGGCAAAGCCACCGAGCTGCCGGATGCTGTCCGAGACGTTTTTGAGCCCCACCTGGGAAAGGCACCAGCCAAAGGCGGAAAGTCCGATGGCCAGGGCGAGGATGCGCCAAAGGGGCTTCATCGAGCCAGGCGGCGAGCGTAATTGGATCGCCATTGTAACGTGAGAGCGGTCACCCAAAAGACATGGCTGCCGACCGCGGCCATCCAGAGAAACAGATCGAGCCGCTGCACGCACGCCAGGACGAAGACCACCACGGAAAAATCACGGTTCGAGGTGGCATCAATGATCTGCTGCAGGTGGTTGTTCGGACTTGGAGCTTGGCGTTTCCCGCGAACTACGACGACGAAGGAGAGCAAGGCCCCCGCCACCGCACTGGCTCCAAGCCAGATCGTCCCGAGGCCATTGGCGCCCGACGCCAGCAACCCCATGGCGATCCCGGCGAAGACCGAGACATGCACGATCTGGTCCCCCGCGAGGTCGAGCCATTTCCCGATCACCGATTCTTTGAAAAGGATGCGGGCGATATCGCCATCGACGCAATCGATGATCGCGGAAAGCTGGAAGAGAATCGCTCCAAGAACCGACATCTGGTAATCCCCATCGGCAAAACAGACCGCAGCCACGACGCCGATCAAAATGGAAATGATCGAGACGGTGTTCGGGCTCACCGGCGTGTGGATCAGCAGCTTCGACAAGGGACGTCCGCAGGGCCGGTTGAAGACCTTGTCGACAAGACCATCCGATCCGCTGGTCAGTGAATCCCAAAGTTCCGCCTCCGCCCGGCGCGCGGAAGGGCGGTCGGTGACGAGCCGCGCAATACCCTCGGGACGCAATGGCCGGCCTGGATCGAAGACAGGCCCGGAAAGTGGATCGAGCTTTTCGACGATCCCGATCGGCAGGGGGTCTCCGTCGGGGGAAAGCAGGGAGCCGCCACTTTCGAGGCAGCGTCGCACATCCACGGTTTGGACTAGAATCTTGGCGGAGGCCCATAGCACCGGGCCCTCCAGCGCTGGAACTTGCGAACGGACGGTAAATGGAATGCCGAGCGCACGCGTCCGCTTCAACACCGGCAGTTCATCGTCCGTGATGATGGTGATCGAATCTGCGCCGCCACGGTGAATTGCCACGATGAGCCGATCGAGCAACGTCAGCCCTGCCACCTTCAAGCCGGCCGTCTGTGCCTGAGCAAAAATCACCGCCGGCAACCGGAACTCTGAGGTTCTGGTCGTTACCACTGGCCTCCCCCTCATGTGCTGAGAGCCTGTTTGAAGATTCCCGCCGAGCCGGCGGCGGGTCTTTTGGCCGGGGCCTTCGTTGGCCCGACCGTCACAGCCCGCTGCGGGGATGCGCCGGTCGTGCCGCCTCGGCCGCAGCCAAAATCCCTCGCCGCCGGCCCGGCGGGAATTTTCAAACAGGCTCTAAGGGCAATCGATGCCCCGTCCTGTGAGAGGTGATGAACGCCTGCAATCACCGGCTCATTCTTGCATACACGGCGGAAACTCCCAATTCTTTTTGTTTGGTGTGCCAGCGGATTGAAATGCCACGAAGAAGGCGACGACCCCACCCGGGAGTTAGCGGATGAAAAAACTGTGCCGCGGCTAAAAAGCAATTCAGCTATGTGCAGTGGGATGGTATTGTCGGTGGCACCACAAAATGGAAATCCGGCCGCCAACTTGGAGTCTACGGAACGAAGGATGCCCATGTTGTGACGGGGAGGGCGAACTCTGGTTTACGGCTTGCACACGTTGCGGCCGCTTAGAGCCTGTCTGGAAATTACGCCAGGACATGCGGCGGGTCTTTTGGCTGGGGCCTTCGTTGGCCCGACCGTTACAGCCCGCTGCGGGGATGCGCCGGCCGGGCCGTCTCGGCCGCAGCCAAAATCCCTCGCCGCAGTCCTTGCCGGAATTTTCAGACAGGCTCTTAATGCCATGGTGCGCTGAAGTCGGCACGGCTTATTCGGAACTTCGCTCACAGCCGCGAGTTCGTTATGGAGATTCGCAGGACGCAGTGTGTAAATGCCCAGGCTGTGGTGCAGTTGCGCTTCGGGACTTTCGTCCTGCGACTGATCGCGAGATTCGGGATGCCGGATTTGCGCCTCCGGAATGTGAGTGATACGACCCACCGGCAATATCCCTGCATTGAATCCGCGTGTTCGAGAATAGTATTCGATAGCAATTGGCTATTCGTGGCCGCACGGGTCATATCGCTTGCCGAACGCGGACCACGCTCTGGCCAATCGGCATTGCCCGGGCGGCGGATCGCCGGTAGTTTCATGATATGTCTGCGACTGTAACGGTGGGTCATATCCGGTTGGACGATCGAGGCGTGGCTTGGATCGAAGGCGCGAACACCAAAGTGATCGAGGTCGCCCAGGACCGAATCGCCCACGGGTGGAGCCCCGAGGAAATCCATTTTCAGCACCCGCATCTGTCGCTCGGGCAGATCCACGCCGCTTTGGGGTATTATTACGATCATCAGGCGGAATTCGATGCTCGCATCCGGGTCAGCCTCCAGGATTATCAGCAGCAGCGCGCGGAAGCCGATGATTCTCCCATCCGCAAGCGCCTGCGGGAAATGGGCCGGCTTGCTTGAGTCTGGCTCTCTACATGGATGTGCATGTGCCCGCCGCGATCACGCGCGGGTTGCTGCTCAGGGGCATCGACGTGCTGACGGCGCAACTTGACGGAGCGGCGGAACTTGCTGATCCGGCTTTGCTCGACCGAGCCACCGCCTTAGGCCGGGTGCTTTTTAGCCAAGACGAGGATTTGCTAGCCGAAGCCGCCCGGCGGCAGCGCCGACAACAATCGTTCGGAGGGCTTATTTACGCTCATCAACTGCGAATCACCATCGGTCAGGCGATCGAGGACCTGGAAATCCTTTGCCAGATTGGGTGCCCAACGGAACTGCAAAACCGAGTCGAATACCTGCCGCTGCGTTAATTCCAGTTCGCGTGCAAGATGAGACGAATTCGCTTGGTCTTTTGGCCGCAGGGCGGCGAAGGCACGATTAACTACCGGAGGGTTTGAGGGTGTAGCCCATGCCGCGGAGGGTGTGGATGAGTTTGAGGGGGAAGTCCTTGTCGATTTTGGCGCGGAGGCGGTGGACGAGGACGTCGACGACGTTGGTTTGGGGATCGAAGCTGTAGCCCCAGATTTGTTCGAGGATCATGGTCTTGGTGACGACGCGGGGGGAATTGCGCATGAGGTACTCGAGGAGGGCGAATTCGCGGGGTTGGAGGTCGATCTTCTGGCCCCCGCGGTGGACCTCTCGGGCGAGGAGGTCGAGGGTGAGATCGGCGACGGTGAGGCGGGTGGGCTCGGGGCCGCTCTGGGTGGAGCGGCGGATGAGGGCCTGGACGCGGGCGAGGAGTTCGGCAAAGGAAAACGGCTTGGTGAGATAATCGTCGCCGCCGCTTTGGAGGCCGCGCACACGGTCATCAACGGAGGCTTTGGCGCTGAGGAAGATGACGGGGGTGCGGATGCCATCGCGCCGGAGGTTCTGGACGAGGGTAAGGCCATCGACACCGGGGATCATGATGTCGACGATGGCCGCGTCATACGGCACGGCGCTGGCCTGGGCGAAGGCCTCCTCGCCATTGGTGCAATGGTCGACGGCGGCACCCGTCTGCTTCAGCCCGTTGACGACGAACGAAGCGATCTTCTTGTCATCCTCGACGACGAGAACGCGCATGCGCTCAGGTGGAAACCGGCCGGCCGCGCCGTTTGCGCGCGGGAGCCCATTCCTTGCGGGCGCGGGCGGCGTTCAAGCGCTTGCGGACGGGCTCGACGGTTTTCGGGCGCGCTTTCGGCACGAGGATGAGCGGACACCCCTCGTAACCAAAAGCCCGGCGCAGCTCGCCCGCCAGATACTTCTCGTACGCGGGCGAGAACAGTTCGTCCTTGTTGACGAACAGCAGGAACGTCGGCGGCGCCTGCCGGACCTGCGTGGCGTAGTAAAACTTCAGAAAATGGCCGACGGAGCTGATCGGCTGGCGGCGCTCGATGGCTTCCTGCAGCGTGCGGTTCAGGATCGATGTCGGGATCTTCTGCTTTAACTGGTCGGCCACGTAGCGCACGGCTTCGAGCAGGCGGTCGAGTTGGAAGCCCGACTTGGCGGAGGTGAAGATGACCGGCGCGTAGTCGAGGAAAAAGAGATGCTCCTGCACCCACTCGCCGAATTCGCTCAGCGTGGTCATTTTCCTGGGGCCGCGCTCCTTGCGATCGCGCCGCTCGATCTCTTCGAGCCGGGCTTTTCGCACCGATTCCTCGGCCAGGTCCCATTTGTTGACCACCACGATGCAGGCTTTCTTCTCTTCGAGAATCTTGCCGCCGATTTTTTTGTCCTGCATCGAAATGCCGCTCTCCGCGTCGATCACCAGGATCACCAGGTCGGCGCGGGCGATGGAATCCTCCGTCCGCTTCACGCTGAAAAACTCGACGGAATCGTTCACGCGCCGTTCCTGGCGGACGCCCGCGGTGTCGATCAGCACGTAGCGATGCCGGATGCCTTCCGCTTCGATTTCGAGCGGAACGTCCACCGCGTCGCGAGTGGTGCCGGGAATGGCGCTGACCACGACCCGTTCGGATTGCGTGAGCGCATTGATGATCGACGATTTGCCGACGTTCGGCCGGCCAACAATGGCCAGCTTCAACGGCGGTTCGGCCTCCGCGCCGCCGGTGGCGGGCGCTTCCGCCGGCAGCGGTGCCAAGGCGGCCACGGCGCGATTCACCAGCGTCTTGATGCCCAGCCCATGAATCGCGCTGACCGGGAAAATCTCCTCGAAGCCCAGTGCGGCAAAATCGTCCGCCGCCGGTTCGATTCCGCCGTGGTCCACCTTGTTGGCGGCGACGAACACCGGTTTGCCCGAAGCGCGCAACCGCGTGGCGGCTTCGCGATCCAGCGGCACCAGCCCGTCCTGCGCGTTCACCACCAGGATGATCACCTCCGCCGCTTCGATGGCGATCTGCACCTGATCGAGCGCGGCGCGGGTGATGACATCCTGGGCCTTCTCGCCGGGGAGCAAGCCGATCCCGCCGGTGTCCACGAGCGTGAACTTCCGCCCGCGCCACTCCGCCTCGGCGGTCACGCGGTCGCGCGTCACCCCGGGCTGGTCGTGGACGATCGCGATCCGTTTCCCGACGATCCGGTTGAACAGGGCCGACTTCCCGACATTCGGCCGGCCCACAATTGCTATCAATCCTGCCATGACGCCAAGCTCGCTTAACTTGGCGCGTTGCGGAAGTGAAATTCGCCCATCGCGGCGGCCCAAGAGCCAGTTTGAAAATTTCCGCTGGGCCGGCGGCGGGTCTTTTGGCTGGGGCCTTCGTTGGCCCGACCGTTACAGCCCGCTACGGGGATGCGCCGGTCGTGCCGTCTCGGCCGCAGCCAAACCCCCTCGCCGCCGGCCCAGCGGGAATTTTCAAACTGGCTCTAAGCCTGCCGCAACTTTTGGACACGCTCAGGGTTCCTTGCGCGGCGGCTCCCCCGGCGGGAGCGGCTTATTCGGAATCCTGGGGACGATCTGATGCAGGCGGTTGTTGGTGCGAGAGAGGGCGTCCACCGGGGAAGGTTGCAGCCCGTCGGCACGCAGGGCGCGATATTGTTTGCCCCGGATGAGCGCCAGGTCGCCCTCCAATTGTCCGACGACGGCGGCTTTGGCCCGGACGTTCGCTTCGTCTGGCGGATCGGCCTGGGCGGCCAATTCGAGATCGCGGCGGGCCTGCCGCAGCTTTTCGGTCACGGTGCGCTGTTCTTCGCGGTATTTCGCCACGATTTCACGCGCCCGCTGGCGGCGTTCCTGGGCCGCGGGGTCCAGCACCGGGGCATTGGTCAGGCCGGGCGGGGTGGGGATCGTTTTGGCGGCGGGAGCCGCTGGATTGGGTGCGTCGTCGTCCGCGCCCAAAGGGCCGCGGAGGGCGGTCAATGCCGCCAGCACCATCAATCCCGACCCGAGACGCCGTCCTCCGCGTCGCATGTGTTCGAAATTCATTGGCATTTGCCGGGTAATTTACACGGACTGGCAGGAGGGACAAACCCCGAAAAACTCCAGCTTGTGGGTGATCGCCGTGAAGCCGTTCCCGCGCGCGATCCGCCGCTCCAGCGCGGCCGGGAAACAGTCCTCCACCTCCACCACCCGGGCGCAGCGGCGGCAGATCAAGTGATGGTGATGCGCGCACGCGTCGCCGCAGACGGCTTCGAAACGAGTGGTGCCGTCGCCGAAATCGAAGCGCTGCGCCAGGCCGATCTGTTCCAGCACATGCAGGCAGCGGTAGACCGTCACGGGATCGCACGCGGGGCCGGCCAAGGCCGCGTGCAGTTCCCGGGCCGTGACCGGATGGGATTGCCGGCGCAAGGCCTCGAGCACCGCCCGGCGCGGGCCGGTCATCCGGCGGGCATGGGCGCGCAGTTTGCCCGCCAATTCCGCGGGCGGGCGGCGGCTGTGCCGATGGTTAGGCCGAGGCGGCTTGGGCATTTTCGGGAAGGCGCGGTTTGCGATCCAGCAGCCGGCCGATGGCGAGGGTCGCGATAAAAATGGCGATGCAGCTCAGCACGATCGCCGGGCCGCACGGCAGGTCCAGCCGGGCCGAGGCGAACACGCCCAGCACTCCGCCCGCCAGGCCGGCGGCCACGCTCCAGATGATCTGCTGGCGCAGGTTGCGGCTCAGGTTGCGCGCGGCGGCGGGCGGAACGACGAGCAACGCCGTGACCAGCAGGATGCCGAGCAGCCGGATGCTGACGGCCACGGTCAGGGTCAGGACGAGGATGAAGAGAAAATTGAGCCGCCGCACCGGCACGCCCGTGACCCATGCCATTTCTTCATGCGCGGAGAGCAGGGTCAGCGCGCTGAGATTCCAGAACAGTCCGCCGAACACCACCACGAAAAGGATCGCCGCCAGCGCCAGATCCTGCGGGCCGACCGCCAGGATGTCGCCGAAGAGATACGAATGCAGTTGGGCGCGGCTGCCCTTGACCAGGCTCAGCACGATCATCCCCGCCGCGACGGAGCCCGACAAAAGCAGCGCCATGATCGTGTCGGTCAGCAACTGCGTGTTCCGCTGCAGCCAGAGCATCGCGGCGGCCAGCGCGAGGCTGAACAGCACCATCGGCAGGGTCAGGTCCGCCCAGCCGAGCCATACCCCCAGCGCCATGCCGGTCAGGCCGCCATGCGCGATGGTGTCGCTGAAGAAGGACATCCGCCGCGCGGTCACGAACACGCCCAGCAATCCGCCGAGCGGGGCCAGCAGCGCCGCGGCGAGCAAGGCCCGGAGCAGAAAGTCTTCAGTGAACATGGTGATGATGTCCGTAGGGCGAGAGGTGAATGCCGTAAGCCTGGCGCAGGCTCTCCGCGTTCATGACCTGCTCCGGAGTTCCTTCGCAGCAGATCACCCCGTTCAGCGCATAAACCCAAGAGGAATGCCGGTAGACCATCGAGAGATCGTGCGACACCAAGACCACCGTCAGCGCGCGCGCCTTGCGCACCGTATTGATCAGCTCGTAGAACGATTGCTCGCCCGGCGTATCCACTCCGGCGGTCGGTTCGTCCAGCAGCAGGAGTTCGGGCTGGCCGAGCAGGGCGAAGGCGATCAGCACGCGCTGCAATTGCCCGCCGGAAAGCTGGGCCGCCGGCCGGTCCAGGGTGTGGGCCAGCCCCACTTCCGCGACGGCCGTGCCGATCGCCTCATCCACCGCCCGATGCCGCTTCCAGAACCAGTGGCGCGTGCCGCGCAGCCGGAGCGCCAGAAACTCCCGCACGCTCAGCGGAAAGCTGCGATCCAGCGCCAGCCGTTGCGGCACGTAGCCGATGCGCGGGAGCGCCCGCCGAATGTTCGGATCGCCGAACAGGCGGATCTCGCCCGCGTCGATCCGTTGCAGACCCAGCAACGCCCGGAGCAGGGTGGTCTTGCCCGAGCCGTTCGGGCCGATCAACGCCACCACCTCGCCGCGGGGAATGGCCAGATTGACGCCCCGCAGCACGCGGTTCCCTTCGAGGGTCACATGCACCTCGCGGGCTTCCACCACCCATTTGCTCCCCGCCCGGGGCGGATGGCAATGGGCGCAGCCCGCGTGGCTGTCCGCTTCGGCCGTTCCTGGGAGCGCCTCGTTCATCGGCCTGCTTCGTTCAGCGGAGCGTCTCCACCAGCGCCTTCAGGTTTCGGCGCATGGCTTCCTCGTAACCATCCGGGGTCAGGTCGCCGGTTTCGATGGCGTCCAATTCCGCGAACTTGAGGCCCGTATCCCGCGCCAGTTGGCGCGCGAGTCGCGGGTTCTCGCCCACCGTGCCGAAGATCGCTTTCGCCTTGGTTTCCCGAATCCGTCGCAAGAGCGCGCTCCGTTCCCGGGCCGTCGGCGCTTCTTCGGCGTTGCTCTCCACCACGCCCGCCAGCGTCAAGCCGTACCGCCGCGCCAGATACGGAAAGGCGTTGTGATACGTCACGAACGGCACGCCGCGCACCGGCTCCAACGCGGCTTGCATCTCCCGATCGAGCGCCTCGAGACGTGCCGCATAACGCGCCGCGTTGGCCTGGAAAGTGGCGGCCTGTGCGGGCGCGAGGCGGGCCAGGGTTTGCGCCAGGTTCGTGGCCGCGCGCATCATTAGCCGGGGATCCAGCCACACATGCGGGTTCGTCGCCCCGCCCGCCTCCGGTACCGCGTCGCTGCCCAGGCGGCCGGCGAGTTCGATCACCGCGGCCCGGCGTTCCTTCGGCTGATTCGAGAGCGGCCGGTCGAGAAAGCTCTCCAGGCCCAGCCCGTTAATCACCAGCACATCCGCCTTGGTCAGCCGCGCCAATTCGGACGGCGAAAGCTGATGGTCGTGCGGGCTCGCCGCGCCGGCCAGCAGGTTCTCGACCACCGCCTGCTCTCCCGCGATCTGCCGCGCCAGGCTGTAAGCGGGCAAAAAGCTTGTGACGATCCGGATCGGTGCGTCCGCGGCCAGAGCCGTCCAACCCAATACGATCCAGGAAACAATGACCGGCCATCGCATGGAGCACCCTTACGCCAGCGCCCGCCTTCTTGCAAATGATTTGCAATAATGCCGGTGCGCAAAATTCGCAAGCCAGCGGCGCCTGTGCCCGCGGTGGTTCGATCGCGACATCGGGGGAAGTCTGTCGAACGGTTCGCGCGATCGGCCGGTTGTTCCTTGGCGCGGCCCGGCGTAAAGTCTCTCCGTGCCGGAACAATTCGGAAAAGTGCTGGTGCTGCTCGGCGTCGTGATCGCGCTCGCCGGGTTGCTCCTCTGGTCCGGTGTTGGAAAAGGCTGGCTGGGCCGGCTCCCCGGCGATCTGAATGTCACCCGCGGCTCTTTCAGCTTCCACTTCCCGATCGTCACCTGCCTCGTCGTCAGCGTGATTCTAACTCTCCTCTCCTTTCTGTTCCGCAAATAGCACCTGGCAGAACCGCTCATGCCTTGGGTCATCGCCGTGTTGGCCCTTCTGGTTCGAGCTGCGGACTGTTCCGTTCGATCCCTGTCGTTCGATCCCTTCCGGCGCCTGGCCTTGACCGAGCGGAGGGGGACCGGGCAAGTTTCGGCGGTGAAGATTGCGGAATATCCGGGAGGTTGGCGCGGCTGGGTGTGGGGTGCGGCAGGGCTGGTCGCTTTGCTTGGGGTGCAGGCCGGGCTGGCTGCCGAGGCCGCGCCGATTTCGGTGCGCATCGGGCTGATGGCGGAGGGGCTGCAGCTCGCCTGGAATTCGCGCCCGGGCTACCACTATAATGTGGAGACCTCTTCGGAGGCCTCCCTCGCCGCGTGGCAGACCGCCTCGCCGGACCTTCCCGGCACCGGAGCCGACGTGACCTTTAGCGCGGGCCGCCCCACCGGCGCGCGCCGTTACTTCCGCATCGCGGAGCGCCCCACGACCAATACGGGAGGCATCTCGCCGAACGCGGTCCCGCCGGATGATGGAATCGTTTATCCGGGAAGCACCATCCTCGGCGCATCGATTCTCGGCTGGCAATTCACGATCCCCACCGCGTGGAAGGGCGGGCTTCGTCAAGGGACGGTCAGTTTCCTCTTCGGATCGGATACCGAGCCAGGGCTGGTGCTCGGCTTTTTCACCCTGTCCGGCGATGTTCAGCGCGCCGCCCAACAACTGGCGGGCGATTTTGAAACCGGCAATTTCAGCGGTTATTTCCAGTCCGAACCCGTCCGATTCGAGGGCGGGCGCATCACCGGCGAATGGGTGGGCTACGGCGAGGAACAGGGCGCGGTGCTCCGTGTCGAGGCGATGGGGCATCCCACCGGCGGAATCGTCGCGTTCGGCGGTTTGTTCATCGAGCAGAACCGCGCAGCCATGATGTCCACGCTGAAACAGTTCATGGACTCGCTGGTGCTCGCGCCGCGGCCCACGGATGAAAACTTCGTCAACTTGCTGACGGGCCGCGCCTTCACTTGGTCCAGCGCCAGCTCGGCCGGGAACGGCGGCGCCTCCGGCTCGCTGTCGCGCTGGTCGCAGAACAATGCCTACTTCTGCCAGGGCACCTACGAAGTCTCCCGCTTCAGCGAATCCTCCTTCTCCGGCAACCTGAGCGGCGGGGCTTTTTACACCGGCGGATCGAGCAGCCAATCGACCGAGACGGGCGATTGGACGGTCCTCACCACGCCGCAGGGACCGGCCTTGATCATGATGTCTTCCCAAGGGGTCCAGGCCGCGCTCGTCCAGGTAGGCCAGAACGGCAATTCCATCCTCTTCGGCGACCAGGTCTTCGACGTGGCTGGATTCGCCCGCTGCCAGTGAAGGCTGCCGTTGTCCAGGACATGGGCGGCCTCGATGCCGCCGAAGCGCTGGCGAAAGCCATCCGGTGGATGGGGGAGGCCGCTGCGGCCGGCGCGGCGCTCGTCGTATTTCCGGAGGCGTTCCTTGGTGGATATCCGAAGGGGCAGGATTTTGGCGTCAAGATCGGCAGCCGTTCGCCGGAAGGGCGCCGGGCCTTCGAGCAATATGCCCGGGGCGCGCTCGAAATTCCCGGCCCGGAAACAGCGGCGCTCGGCGAAGCCGCTCAACGGCACGGGTTGCACGTCGTGATCGGCGTCGTCGAACGCGAGCTGGCCACTCTCTATTGCACGGCCCTCGCGTTCGGCGGCGATGGCGCCCTGCTCGGCCGGCATCGCAAGGTCACGCCCACCGCGATGGAACGCCTGATCTGGGGCGCCGGGGACGGCTCGACGTGCGGAGTCTGGCCCACGCCCCTCGGCCGCATCGGCGCGGCCATCTGTTGGGAGAGTTACCATCCGCTCTACCGCGCCGCGCTCTACGCCGAAGGCGTTCAGCTTTACTGCGCGCCCACGGTGGACGACCGGGATGTCTGGATTCCCACCCTGCGGCACGTCGCGCTTGAAGGCCGCTGCTTCGTCCTTTCCGCCTGCCCCTTCGCCCGCCGGCGCGACCTGCCCTCGCCCGAGGGAAATCCCGGCGACGTCCTGATCCGCGGCGGCAGTTGCATCGTCGGCCCCCTGGGCTCGATCCTGGCCGGGCCGGTCTACGATCAGGCGTGTCTGCTCACCGCCGAGATCGACCTCGCGGAAATCCTCCAAGGCAAATTCGACCTCGACGTCGCCGGCCACTCCGCCCGCCCCGATCTCTTCACCCTCCACGTCGACCGCTCGCCTCGCGTTCCCATGCGTCCGAAACCTTGACGATGGTCCAAGCATCGAACGCTCCGAGCCGGCCCGGCCAGCCGTGGAGCATTGAAAACGGCGAACCGATGCGGCAGAGTTCACCGATGCCGCAGCTCATCGAATCGAACCCGGACGTCATGATGGGGAAGCCCGTGGTGGCGGGGACGCGCATTACGGTGGAGTCGATCCTCGCGCGATTGGGGGCCGGTGAAAGCGTGGCCGAAGTGTTGGCGGCGCACCCCCGCTTGACCGAGGAAGGAGTCCGGGCGGCTTTGAATTTCGCGGCGGAGGCCATGCGAGCGGAGGTGGTTTATCCGTTGCCGGCCCGGGCGGCATGAAGCTCGTCGCGGACGAAGGCGTGGACCGGTGTCTGGTGAAACAACTTCGGCAGAACGGCCACGACGTCACATACATTGCGGAGACCAATTCCGGAGCGACTGACTCCCAGATCATCGAGCTGAGCAACGCGGGCCAAGCCGTTCTCGTGACCTGCACAAGGATTTCGGGGAGGATTTCGGGGAGCTGATTTATCGGCCACGACGGGCGCATTCCGGGATCGTCCTGTTGCGGCTGGAAGGACTCTCCGCACCGCAGAAGATGGCCTTGGTGGCTGCGGCTTTCCAAGCGCACAGCCCGGAAATGATCGGTGCCATGACCGTGATTTATCCCGGCTGGGTTCGCATCAGGCGCCGCGCGTAGAGCAGTTTAAACCTCCCGCCGCCAACTCCGAAGCGCTGCTGCGCGTCATTGGAAGAGCGCGTTGAAACCTGCCTGATGGAAATGATGATCGCCAGTCGCGGCTTCGGTCAGTTTACGATCCTTCATGACTTCGAAGGAGATGCAATCGGTCAGGGACCATTCCTTGTCTGAACGATTGTGATAAAGCACGAGACCTTGCTCGAACTGCGCGCTGGAGGCTCCAATAATTTCAACCCGCGGGTGCAATCGGAGGCGATCAATAAAGGCTTTGATGCGAGTGCGCGCCGACGAGCCGGCGAACGCATCCGCCAGTTCGGCCAGAACCCACTCCGTGGTCACGAACCTGGCCGATGACCCGGAAGCCAGTGCCAGTGCCTTCGTGTGCCACTCGTCGCCGCGATTGAGCAAAGCGATGTAAAAGGATGTGTCCGCAAAGACCGTTGGAGAACTCATCGGCGTGGCGTGCCGTAGAGATAATGGTCGTGGTTGCGCGCGAGATCGGAAGGGAGATCCGTGGCGATGCCGACGAATTCGCGGAAATCCTCGGCGAAGGAGGTTGTGTGGGCGACGGGTGAGGCCGGTTCTGCGAGAGTTTCTACGCGGACACGGGTGCCGGTGGGCAGTTGCGCATCCGAGGGCAACGCGATCTTTCCATCATTTACGACGGCCACGAACGTCATCAGCGAGAATTTTGGCACAATCGGCGGACGAATTCAAATCGCGGCGCGACAATCGGTGGCGGCCGGCGGGTGGAAATCGGCTTGTTTTCAGGCGGCGGATTTCGGATTCTGGCGATAGGAGCTTGCACAGGATTTTTCAGGGAGGCCGCGCCGGCGATTTTTTTGGGGTGAATAACGGGGGGGAGCGCCCACTCTATTGTGGAGTCGAATTATGCATAGACTGTTACATGCTGGATGGTTGTGGGCGCTGCTGGCGATCGGTGCGCCAGCCCAGGAACCGGTCGCAACGAACGTTCCCGCACCCGTGGCCAGCGCCGCCGTGCCCACTCTCGCCGCGCCCGCGCCCGCCCCGGCGGCTGCCGCGCCGAATCCAACCTCCCCGCCCGCCGAGGCTTCCATCCGGTTTCAATTCGACGGCATGCCGTACCTCGTGATGGTCGAGCGTTTCGCGCAGATGGCCGGCAAGCCCTTGATCGTCGAGACGAATATCCAGGGCACCGTCACCTTCAACGATCCGCGCCCATACGCCTACCCCGAAGCCCTCGAAACGTTGAACACCATCCTCTCGATGAAGGAAGTCATGCTCGTCGAGACGGATCGCTTCCTCCGCCTTGTGCCCTTCCGGGATTTGCCCCAGATGCCCCTCCGCATCTTTCGCGGGCTGGACAAAACGGGCGATGTCCGTCCCGGCGAAGTCGTCACGGTCGTCCTCGAGCTGAAGAATCTCGATGCCGGCGAAACGGCCAAGGCCAGCAGTCCGATGCTCTCGAGCGCCGGCTCCATCGCGCCGCTCGCGCGCGGCAAGGGGCTCATCATCACGGATCGCATCGAGAATATCCGCCGCATCCGCCAGCTCATGACGGAGATCGATACGAGTTCCCCCGCCCAGCGGCAAATGAAGACGCACACGCTCCTGCACGCGTCCGGAGCGGTGGTCACGGAACTCATCAACCGCACCTTCGGGTCGGCCACCGCGCCCAAGCGGACCATCTGGAACGAATCGCAGAAGAAGTTCGACATCCTCCCGCCCGATCCCGAGGACTACGTCACGGCCGTCTTCGACGAAGCGTCCCGCACCCTGCTGTTGTTCGGCCCCGGCGAGCGGGTCGCTCTCGCGGAGGATTTGATTCAGCGGTTCGAGAGCCAGGAAGGCGCGCGCGGCGGTGAAGTGAAGATTTTCCTGCCTCGCGTCACCCGGGCTGAGGAACTCGCCCGGATGATCCGCGAAGCCATTCCGGGCGTCGCCGCGCCCGGTGAGGCGGCCGCCACCGCCGCCACCAAGGCGCGGGTGATCGTCGACAGCTCGATGAATCGCCTCATCGTCACGGCGCCGCTCGCCGGGCAACTGGACGCCATCGAGAATCTCGTCAACCGCATCGAACGCAACAACGGCGGCGCGGCGGGTGAGTCCGTCAGCGAGAGCGTCCAGGTCACGAAAGTGGTGCGCCTGCAGCTCGCCGATACCGCCACCGTCTTCGGCGTGCTGACAAATGCCTTCACGCGCCGCGCGCCCAATGGCGAACCGATCCAGCGCATCCGGGCCAATCTCGACGCCAGCTCGAAGACCATCGTCATCACCGGCGCGCCGGGTGAAGTCCAGCACGCCTTGGGCATCGTCGAGCAGATGGAAAACATCGGCCCCTCCACCGGGCCGCGGGAGACGGAATTCCTCGAGTTCGCGAGTTCGGCGGAACTGAAGCGCGTGCAGCCGCTCGTGCAGCAGCTGTACGCCAACCAGGTCGCCGATGCCTCTCCCGCCTTGGTCGCCCGCGCCACTTTCGTGCCCGATGTCGAAGGGCGGCGCTTGATCGTCACCGGCAGCAAGGAGCATCTGGCCCTCATCCGCAAAATCTCCGAGCAGGTGCGCGGCCCGGCCCCGGCCAGCCAGCCGCGCGAATTCCGGACGGTCACGCTCAAAAATGTCCGCGTGGACGCCGCGCAAAAAACCATCAGCGATCTCGTTGCCGAACGCATGAGCGACGAACTCTTCCGCGATGTTCCGAAGCCGCTGATGCTGCCCGACCCGGCGAACAACCGGCTGCTCATCACCGCCAACGCCAGCCAGATGAAGGAGATCGAGGAGGTCATCCGCGCCGTGGATACCGCCCCGGAGCGCGCCGAGCGAAAGATCGAGAATGTGCCGTTGCGCTCTATGACCGCCGCGCAAGTGATGCCCTCCTTGAATCAATTGCTGCGGCCCGTGCTCGAGGCGCGCACGGATGCCGCGAGCCGTCCCGAGATCATGGCCGACGCCACAGGGCAAAACCTCATCGTCTCGGCCTTGCCCGAGGATTTGCAGCGCATTCGTGAGATGGTGCGCCAGATCGAAGGTTCGCGGGGAGAGAGCGCGGCGCGCGTGTTCCGCACGGTCAAATTGTTCAATCGCGCCCCCGCGGAAGTCGCGGCGCTGGCTGAGCAGCTCTATCGCGAACAGGCCAAGGGGCGGCCCGAACCGGCCGGCGGCCTCGCGAGCTTCGTGCCGGAAGCACGCGGGAATCGCGTGATCGTCATCGGCTCCGAGGCGGAAGCCGCCGTGGGTGAGGGCATCATTCGCCAGCTCGATCCGGCCATCGCGCGCACCGAAAAGGATGAAACGCGCGTCATTCGCCTCCGCCACGGCACCGCGCAGGAACTCGCCGGCTTGGTCGAGAAGAGCGTCAATCTGGAAGAAGAAAAGGTGAAGCTGCTGGTCGATGCGCGCAGCAACAGCCTGGTCGTCAGCGGCAGCGCGGCGGGAGTCGAAGCGGCGGCGCAGATTGTGGAACAGTTGGACACCCCGCCGAACTTTCAGCCAAAGGAAGTGCGGATGATCGATTTGAAGGCCGCCGATGCCCGCACGGTGGTGCCGATGTTGACGGACTTGCTCACGGAGACGATGCGGAACTCCCGCGGCCCGGCCTACGCCCTCCAAAGCAAACTCGTCGCCGACACGAATTTGAACCGCGTCATCGCCACGGGAACGGCGGACGAATTGCGCGAGGTGCAGAGCCTGGTGCAACAGATCGACCGCGCGCCGCAGCAGACGGAAGGCACGCGCGTCTTCAAGCTCACCTCCACCACCGCCACCGACATGGCGAAAGTGGTCACGGATTCGATGGTCACCTTCGGCCCGGGCAATCAACCGATCAAGCGCGTCAGCGTGGCCGCGGACGACCGGTCGAACACGTTGGTGGTCACCGGCTCGCGCCACGATTTGCAGGATGTCGCGATCATTATCGAGAAACTCGATGGCGGCCAGGGCGAGCGGCGGACCGGGCGTGAGGTGAAGGTGCTGGAATTGGAGACGGACGAACCCGGACGGCTGCTCACGCTCGCGCAGCAGATCTGGAATGCCCAAACCCAGGGGCAGGGGTTGCAGAATGAAGTGACGCTGACGCTCGATCCGTCCGGCAAGCGGATCATCGTTGTCGCGCCCGGCCACCGCATCGCCGCCGTCGAGCAGGTCGTCCGCGGGCTGGATCAAAAACCCGATGGCGCGGAACGGACGCTGCATGTCGTGGAATTGAAAAAGCAGGCCGCGGGCGCGCTGATGCCCACGCTCACCCGCTTGTACGAAGAGGGTGAAAAGGGGAAGAAAACCCGCGCGGCCACCATCGTGCCCGAGGCTTCCGGCCGGCGCCTCATGGTCTACGGATCGGACGCGCAGGCGCAGACCGTGCGCGATCTGGTCACGAAGCTGGAGAGCGGCGTTGTCACTGGCGATCGGGAAACGAAATTGTTCGAAGTGGGCCAGCCGGAAGACGTCACCCGCCTCCTGCCGCTCGTCCAGCAGTTGTATCGCGAACAGATGAAGGACCGCGATGCGAACGATCCCGCCGATGCCCAGATTCTGCCGGATGAACGAGCCGGCCGGATCATCGTCACCGCCCGTCCGGCGCATCTCGCGCAGATCGAGGCGATCATCGCCAAGCTGATCACCGGTAAAGTGGAACCGCGCCAGCGCGAAACGCGCGTCTACAATTTGAACAGCACGACCGCCGACGAACTGCTCGCCTCGGTCCGCCCGATCTATCAGAACGAAATTAAAAACCATCCCGAGATCGTGTCTCCGCAGGCGGTGATCTTGCCGGATGCACTTTCGAACCGAATCATCGTTTCCGGTTTTCCGAACGAGCTGATCATCATCGAGGGCATCATCAAGAAGCTCGACCAGGTCAGCGAACAGATGGGCAACACGCGCACCTACGAGTTGAAGAACGCCCAGGCCGACAGCGTGGCGCAGCTTCTTTCCAGCACCCTGGTGCGCTACAACCCGAACTCGGGGCGCAACATTCCGCGCGTCACGGTCGGCGTCCTGCCCAATGGCAACACCTTGATCGTCTCCGGCCAGCCGGCGGATCTCGCCGCCGCCAGCACCATCATCGAGCGCCTGGATAGCAGCGCCGAGAGCTTCAACAAGCAGCTCAAGATCTTCCAGATTCAGGGCGGCAACACGAGCGACTTTGCCGCCCGGCTCAAGCAGCTCTACACCGAGCAGGTCCGCTCGAAGCCGGAGCACGGCCCGGCCGATGCCTTGATGCTGCCCGACGTGCCGACCGACCGGGTGATCGTCACCGCCAGTGAGAAGCAGATGCCCCTCATCGAGAAGCTCGTGGCCGATCTGGATAAGTTGGCGGCGGATGCGGTGCGCGAGTTGCGGATCCTGCCGTTGCAGCATAACCCGGCCCCCATCCTCATGCCGGTTCTTCGGGAGATTTTCTCGAAAAACCTCGGCCATACCGACCTGGCCCAGCGGCTGGTCGTCACCCAGGGGCTGGAAACGAACACGCTCGTGGCCGAGGCGCCGAAGCCCATTCTGGATCGCCTTGTCGAGTTTTTGCGCGAGATCGATCAGGCCCCTTTCAGCACCGCGGGGCGCACCACCACGATGTTCAATTTCACGTCGATCGAGGAGATGCAGCGCCTCTCTCCCATGTTGCAGCAGCTCTATCGCGAACAACTCCGCGGCGCGGAACTCTCCGATCCGGCGGATGCTCAATTCGTCAGCGACACGCAGGCCCGCCGGCTCATTGTCACGGCGCGGACCAACCAGGTGGCGCGGCTCCAGGCGATCCTCAGCCAGTTGCGCGAGACCCAGGAGTCGGCCCCGGCTGATTATCAGACCGCCACATACGATCTCGCGTCCACCACCGCCACGGAGCTGGTGGAAACGCTGAACGCGCTCTATTTGGAAGAATCGAAACGGAGCCCCGCGCTGGCCAGCCCGAAGGCCCTCATCCTGCCGGATGCGGCCGCCAACCGACTCATCGTCAGCGGCACCGCCGCCCAACTGGCCGTGCTGGATCGCCTGGTCAAGCAGCTCGATCAGGTCAGCACGAAAACCGGCGGCACCCGCGTGTTCAAACTGAAAACCGCCGAAGCCGGACAGGTTGCGGCCGTGCTCTCCACCGCGCTCGTACAGTTTGATCGCAATACCCGCCAGACCCTTCCCCGCGTCAGCGTCGGCGCGGATACGAACAGCAATTCCCTGATCGTCGTCGGTGAGGCGAAGGACCTGAACGCGGCGGCGGTCATCGTCGAGCAGCTCGAAAGCGGCGCGGAACGCAAACCGCGCGAAATGCGGATTCTCTCCGTGCGCTCCGGCCGCGCGAGCGACGTCGCGCTCCGCGTGCGGCAGCTCTATGCCGATCGCATCAAGAACGACCCGGGCCTTGGCGCGGCGGATGCGCTCATCATGGGCGATCCCGTCTCGGACCGCCTCATCGTCACGGCCAGCGAGGCTCAGTTCCAGGTCATTCAGGATATCGTCACGAAGCTGGACGAGGCGAGCGGCGTCGAGTCCCGCCAGTTGGCCGTGCGCACCTTGCGGCGCACCTCGGCGGTGACGATGTCGGCCTTGATCAGCCAGTTCTTCGGTCAGAATGTCCAAAGCCGCGATCCCGCGCAGCGCCTGGTAGTCACCCCCACGCCCGATGACGGCACCTTGATTCTCGAAGCCAGCGAAGAAGTGCTGGCGAAGGTCACGGAGTTTGCCGCCACGATGGAGGAGCAGGGCGATCAGTCGGAGATGCGCATCCGGTCGTATCAACTTACCGATAGCCGCGCGTCCGAGCTGGCGCCCACGCTGGCGCGGCTGTTCGCGGAGCGGCGGCCGAGCGGCGCGGGCGGCGCGCCCCCCCGCTTCGAGGCGGATGCCACCGCTAACGTTTTGATCGTGGCTGCCGCGGAAGGCCAGTTTGAGGAAATCCAGAGTCTCATCGACGAATTGAAGGCCACCGCGCAACTCGCGAATGAAGTCCGCACTTTCCGCCTGGTCAATAGCGACGCGGAGCAAATCGCGCCGGTGCTCGCTTCCATGCTCAAGGCCGAGGAACCGCGCACGGGCGGGCCGCGCCGGAATCAGGCGCCGCGCGATCCCCAGGCCGTCATCGTCGCGGCCGCCGCGGCCGTCAATGCCGTCGTGGTTCAGGGACCGCCCTCGGCCCTGCAAACCGCCGAGCAGATCTTGCGCAGCCTGGACAATCCGGAGCTCACCGGGGCGACCGTCCTCCGAACCGTTCACCTCAAAAAGGCCACGTCCGAAGCCGTGGCCGAAGCGGTCAACAAGGCGCTGGTCGCGCGCGGCCCGAAGTCGAATCTCCAGCGTGCCAACGTTACCCCGGTTCTGAACGCCAATTCGCTCCTGATCGATGGCCCCTCCGACTCCGTGCAGGAGGTCATCAAAATCATCGAGGAACTCGACCAGGAAAGCGCCGGCGGCGAGCTGGAAATCCGCGTCTACAAGCTCGAGCACGGCAAGGCCCGCGAACTCTCCAGCCTGCTCAATTCGATGCTCCAAAGCGTGCTCCGCGAGAATGCCCGCGGCGGCGGTGGCGGTGGCGCGCGCCAGGGCCGGCGCGGCAATGTCACGATCTCTTCCGAAGAGCGCACTAATTCCCTCATCGTCTCCGCCACCCCGGATCAATTCAAAACGATCGAACGCCTCCTCGTCACGCTCGACCAGAATTCCGCCAAGACCGACCGCAGCGTCCGCTTCGTGCTCCTGAAGAACGCCCGCGCCGAAACGGCGGCGACCCGCCTGAACCTTCTCTTCGAAGGCCGTCCGCGCGAGGAACGCCCCGTCATCGAGGCGGACACCTTCGCCAACTCGGTCACCATTATCGCGTCCAAGGCCGACCTCGCGGAGGCCGAGGCGCTTATCGCGGAACTCGACGCCGTCTCGCGCGATGAGTCGGTGCAGGTCCGCATGGTGGTCGTCAACAATCTCCCGGCCGATCAGATGGCCCGCATGTTAACCAATCTCCACTCGCAAATGAGCCGCACCAAGGTGGAATTGGTGGATCGCCTTCCCCTTCCCTCCGATACGAATGCGCCTCCGGTCCTCGACGGCACGAACGTCGTGGTCAGTGTCGCGGTCGACCGCGCCGCCAACGCCCTCCTGCTCAGCGGCCCCGCTCGCGAGCTGGACGCCATCAATTATCTCGTCGACGAACTGACTTTCCAATCCATCGGCAACGACGCCGAGTTCCGCCAGTTCGCCTTGAAGGAGGCCGACCCCGTCGCCGTCGCGCGCATCCTCAACGATCTCTTCAAGCCGGAACCGGTCCGCCGTCCCGGCCGCACGGGCGAAGCGGGGGAACTGGTCCAGCCGCAGGCCCGCATGACCATCGTGCCGGAAACGCGCACTCGCAGCATCATCGTCCGGGCCAAGCCCACCGATTTTCTCCTGCTCCAATCGCTCCTCGAACAGCTTGATGTGCAAAGCCCCGCCGCCCAGCTTTCCCATCGCCTCGTCCGGTTGACCCATGCGGACCCGGCCAAAGTCCTCCCGCTCGTCGCTCAGATGGTGCAGCAGATGGGCCTCAGCCGTCCGGGCGACCCGGTCAGCGTCGCCGCGGACACCCGCACGCGCGCGATCTTCGTCGTCGCGCGCGATTCCATGCTCGCCGAGGTAGAGGGTCTGGTGAAATCCCTCGACACCCCCGCCGCCTTCGCCGAGGCCGAAGTGGCCCTGATCTCCCTCAAGAACACCCTCGCCAGCCAGGTGGTCTCCATCTTGCAAAGCATGCTGCGGCCCGGCACGACCGGCGAAAACACCGCCGAGATGCGCGAATTGCAGGAGCAGGTTCGTTCCCTCCGTCTCAAGACCGAGCAGGGCGAGGATCTGCAACTCGACCTCACCCGCCCCATCAAGCTCCTCGCCGATGGCGCTCCCGGCACCCGCGCCGGCAACCGTCTCATCATCACCTCCACCGGCGCCAACATCGCCGCCCTCCGCGGGGTCATCGCGCTCATGGACACCCCCGCGCTCGTCGAAGGCGTCAGCTTCAAAATCGTCCGCCTGCAAAATGCCGACGCCGCCACGGTTGCCACCACCCTCACCACCATCTTCCAGCAGGGCAAAACGCTCGCCGCTGGCCCCGCCGGCCCCGCCGAGCCGGACAACGCCTCCGGCAAGGCCCTCGCCGGCAACATCAGTTTCACGCCCGACCGCCGCAGCAACACCCTCATCCTCACCGGCAAAGCCGAATCGATCGCGCTCGCCCAGCGCCTCGTCGCGGATCTCGATGAAGAGTTCAAGGGCTTCGTCACCGAAGTAAAACTCTTCCGCCTCAACTTCGCCTCGGCCGTCCGCCTCGCCCCCTTGCTCCAGAGCGTCTTCACGGAATCCAGCCCCGTGCCCGGCACCGAAGGCTGGTCCGCCCAGGTCACCCGCCTGCAAACGCTCCTCAATACCAACGCCGTCGAAGATCCCAAGACCAGCTTCATCCCCAAATCGCGCGCCGCCCTCAGCATCCAGGCCGAGGACTCCTCGAACATGCTCATCGTCGCCGCGCGCGCCGATATCATGCCGCTCATCGAGGAAGTCATCCGCACGATGGACAACCCCGCCGCCACCGGCATGGAATTGGTCCGCATCTATCCCCTCAAAAACACCGAGGCCAGCCGCCTCCTCCGCGTCCTCACCGATATCTACGCCGCCCGCGGTTCGCAACTCCGCCCCGAGGAGAAGCCCGGCTTGACCGTCGACACCCGCACCAACGCCCTCATCGTCTCGGGCAACGAACGCATCTTCGCCCTGGTCGAAACCCTGATCGCTCAGCTCGACCGCGAAGTCGCCTTCGAATACGGCGAATTCCGCGTCATTCCCTTGCAGAACGCCGATGCCCCCACCGTCGCCAGCACCCTCCAGCAAATTCTCGATACCCGCGCCCAGCAAAAATCCGCTCTCGGCGCGCAATCGCCCCAGTCGCTCAAGGCCATCGTCCTGGCCGATCCCCGGCGCAACAGCGTCATCGTCGGCGGCGCCAGCGAAGTCTTCGAACTCGTCGAAGTGCTCGCCAAGGAAATGGACGCCCCCGGCATGGCCCTCAGCGGCCAGATTCGCTTGGTGCCCTTGCAGCACGCCCGCGCCGCCACCGTCGCCGCGGCCTTGACCACTTTGTTTAACCAGCGCTACCAGAGCACCGCCAACGCCGCCCTCCAGCGCCATCGCCCCATCATCATTCCCGACGTCCGCGTCAATGCCCTCCTCGTCTCCGCCAACGTCGAGGACAATCAAGCCCTCGATCAGTTGTTGCAAAAGCTCGATCAGCAATACGCGGAGGAGGGCGACATCAAGCTCTACAACCTCAAACACGCCCGCGCCAGCCAGTTGGCTCAGACGCTCGAACAGTTCTTCCGCGCCAAGCGCACCGGCGAAAGCGTCGGCCGCGAGAACGATCGCTCCATCCCCGTCACCATTCTCCCGGATGACCGCACCAACAGCCTGCTCGTCACGGGCGGCAAGGATGCCTTCGAAGCCATCGAACGCATGCTCTCCCAGCTCGATAGCGCTGATGTCTACGACAAGATGAGCTTCCGCGTCTTCGCGCTCAAGAACGGCACCGCCGCCAAATTGCAGGCCAGCCTCACCCGCCTTTTCCAGAACCGCCCGGCCCGCGCGGCCGGCCGGACCCCGGAGCCCATCACCGTCGTCGCCGATTCCTGGGCCAATGCCCTCGTCGTCGGCGCGGCCGTCGAGGACATGCCGATGGTCGCGAACCTCATCGAAACGCTCGATAACACCACGCTCGATGGCGGCGTCCAGGTGCAGGTCATCCCCATTCTCAAGGGCGATGCCCGCAGCATCTCGCAAACCGTCCAGGGCCTGTATCGCGATACCGTCGGCGGCCCCGTCCCCGTGCGGGTCGACGTGGACGAACGACTCAACGCCCTCGTCGTCTCCGCCGGCGAGCAAGACCTCAAGCGCATCGCCGAGCTTGTCCAAAAGCTCGATACCGACCAGGTCGGCCGCGTCGCCGAAATTCGCATCTTCCCGCTCCGTTTCGCCCAGGCCGAAGAATTATCCATCGTGCTCTCCACCGCCTTGAGCTCCAGCCCCTCGGCCGCCGCGGCCGCGGCCGTGATCAGCCCCGCCCGTCAATCGATGCTCCAATTCATTACCCGCACCCCCGAGGGCGAGGAGCTGGTGGCTTCGGCCCTCAAGGAAGCCGTCCTCATCACCGCCGATCGCCGCCGCAACGCGCTCGTCGTCTCCGCGCCGGTCGATAGCATGAATCTCCTCGCCCGCATCGTCCAAAGCCTGGACTCGGAGTCGCCCCAGCTCGCCAAGATCAAAGTCTTCAAGCTCCAGAACGCCGACGCCCGCCAGATGGCCGATCTCCTCACCAGCCTCTTTCGCCTCCGCCAGCAGCCCGGCCTCCCGCCCAACCAGCGCGCCATCCAGTACACTCTCGTGCGCGATGTCGAGGTCGGCGAACCCGTCACCGCCACCATCGGCTCGGCCGAGCAATTCGCGCTCACTGTCACCATTGACCTGCGCACGAATAGCCTCCTCGTCGGCGGCACCGATCACTACGTCGGCCTCGCCTCCAGCATTATCGAATCGCTCGATTCCAGCCCCGCCAACGAGCGCAAGTCCGAGGTCTACCGCCTCAAGAATTCCCAGGCCAAATCGGTCGAGATCGCCCTCCGCAGCTTTCTCGACCAGCAGCGCCAGCGCATCACCAGCGTCGCCGGCGAAACGCTCGGCCTCTCCGCCGGCCCGGCTTCCGCCCAGTCCGTCGGCACCGCGCTCGCCGGCGAAACGGTCCAGCAACTCCTCGAACGCGAAGTCGCCATCGTCGCCGAAACGAACAGCAACACCCTCCTCCTCAGCGCCAGCCCGCGCTATTTCGATCCCTTTAAGGCCCTCATCGAGGAACTCGACCAACCCACCGCCCAGGTCCTCATTCAGGTCGTCCTCGCCGAAGTCACGCTCGATAAGAACAGCGAACTCGGCGTCGAGTGGGCCGTCCAATCCCGCAAGGGCAACACCCAGATCAATACCGGCACCGATTTCGGCGTGAAGAACGATCTGCAGAAGCTCGGCGGCTTCGGCACCACCGTCACCGGCAGCGATGTCAGTTTCATCCTGCGCGCCATGGAGGCCGACGGCCGCCTCGAAGTGCTCAGCCGCCCGCAGATCCTCACCGCCGATAACCAGAAAGCCACCATCGATATCGGAGAGCGCGTCCCCATCGTCACCGATAGCCGCGTCACGGAGCAGAACACCACCATCAGTAATTATCGCTACGAGAATGTCGGCGTCAGCCTCACCGTCACTCCGCGCATCAGCCCCGATGGCTTCGTCAAAATGGAGGTCGAGCCGAGCGTCAGCCAGCTCTCCAGTTCCACCGTCACGGTCAGCCCCGGCGTGAACACTCCGATCATCTCCCAGCGGAAAGCCACCACCACCGTCACCGTCCAGAGCGGTCAGTCCGTCATTATCGGCGGCCTCATCAGCACCAGCGACGACCGCCGCCGCAAAAAAGTGCCCTTCCTCGGCAACATTCCCTACCTCGGCGTCCTCTTCCGCAGCAGCAAAGCCGTCGGCATCCGCAAGGAACTCCTCATCATTCTCACCCCCCAGCTCCTCATCGGGCCGGAAGCCGCCCAGGCCATGACCCAGGACCAACTGCGCCGCTCCACCCTCATGGACGAGATCAATCGCGACAAACTCGAACGCCAGGTCCTCGACCCCCTCCAACCCCTCTTCGAAAACCGCGGCCAAACCAACCCGCCCCCCAAAATCTGATCCCGACTCCGTGAATTGGAATATACTGGTGGTGGAACGGGGAGCCCATAATCCGGCTTTCCTCTCCCTCGCCCCATCCGATGGGGAGAGGGCCGGGGTGAGGGGTTCTCCTCCATCTGACACACCATCATGCGCTGTTGGTAGGGGTCGTCCCGCGCCGTCGGAACCGCCCCTCGCATGAGACCGTTGCCCTCATGGCTCGCTGCGCGGCTGCTCGCGGCCGCCCTGCTCCTCTGCGCCCTCGGTTGCTCCACTCCGGACCGCGCCCCCCAGCGTCCCGCCACCGCCCGCCCGGCCGGCCTCGTCGAGGTCAACCTCATCGCCATCCCCGTCGCCCTCAATCTCGATCCCGCTCCCGGGCTCGACTCCATCTCCGTCAAACTCTTCTTCAACGACGCCACCCATCCCAAGCCCGTCCCCTTCCGCGAGGGCACGATCGAGGTCTTCCTGCTCGATGGCTTGCCCCGCGGCGAGCCCAAGCCCCTCCGCGTGTGGAACTTCGATGCCCCCGGGCTCGCTCCCTATGAATTCGTCGCCAGCCTCGGCACCGGCTACGAACTCGTCCTCGCCTGGGAGGCCGCCCGCCCCACCCAGCGCATCGTCACCGTCCTCGCCCGCTATACCTCCCCCGCCGGCCTCGTCATCCAGTCCGCCCCCAGCTCCATCAACGTCTACGATCCCCCCGCCGGCCGCCCACCCACCCCCTGACCTCCGAGCCGGGATTCTCCCGCGTCCAGCAGCCCCTCGCCACCCCGCTTCGTGCATCCATTCGCGGACGGCCTTGTGGCTTGGATGAGAATTTCCTGTCGTGACTCTTTGAAAATGTCCCCCTCTGGACTCGATAAAAATGTCCCCTGGC
>CAYZKY010000081.1:16349-28969 GCA_964478815.1 uncultured Verrucomicrobiota bacterium | reverse complement strand
CGCGTTCTGTCATACCCCCAATGCCAGAACTGACCGCCACTTCCGATCGCACCCGCGGCCGTGGCCGAGCGCATCAGTGACGGAGCGTTGCTCGATTTACTCGGGAAGATGCTGCGGCAAGGAGTGCTGGAAACGGGCCGGGACTGGCAACCGACTGAAACGGGGACTCCGCAAGGCGCGGTGGTCAGTCCGCTGCTGGCGAACATTTACCTGAACCCGCTGGATCATCTGATGGTTCGGCAAGGGCGGGAGATGGTGCGCTATGCGGATGACTTTGTCATTCTGTGCGACACGGAGGAAGAAGCTCGGGAGGTGCTCGAAACCTTGCGGGTCTGGGTGGCGGCGGCGGGATTGACGCTGCATCCCGCCAAGACACGCATCGTCGACGCGAGCCAGAAAGGCGGTTTCGACTTTCTGGGGTATCACTTCGAGCGAGGCCATCGGTGGCCGCGCCAGAAGAGCCTCGACCAGTTTCGGGAGACGATCCGGGAGCAAACGCGCCGATTGAACCCGCGCCCGATGCGGGAGATCGTGGCGGAGGTGAACCGGACGCGGCGCGGCTGGTTCGAATACTTTCGCCACAGCGTCCGCAATGTGTTTGTCCGGCAAGACCAGTTTGTGCGGCAACGGCTGCGCACGGTGGAACGCCGGCGGCACAAAATGCCGGGCTGCGCGCGCGGACCGGATCGTCCACGCTGGCCGAACGCCTACTTCGCGGATCTCGGGCTGATCTCCTTAGCCTTGGCCCGAGAACAAGCGAGCCACTCTCCGCGATGAGACCACCGACTGGAAAGCCGGATGCGGGAAATCCGCCCGTCCGGTTTGGAGGGAGGGGCGAGGTTAATCCCTCGTTCCTACCCCTATCCCGGGACGAGGGCGGCCGTCACTCCGAGGGAGATTCCTGCGCGGGATGCAGGCCGAAGGCGATGAGTTTTTCGCGCATTTTGAGGCGGGTGATGCCCAGCCAGCGCGCGGCTTTGGCTTGATTGCCCTGGGCCAGGCGGATCGCCTGCGCGTAAAGTTCCGGCTCGAGATCGGCGATGAGCTTGGCGAAGACATCCGTCTCCCCGCCCTGCTCGGCGCGGGTCAGCAGCGTGGCGATGTGTTCGCGATAGGTCTGATTCAGCACGCCTGTGGCGGTGACGCGGCGCGCGAGGACTTGTTCGACATGCGCGCGGCCGAGACCGAACGGGCGGGAGGCGAGCAAGGTTTCGCGGATGACATTCTCCAACTCGCGGACGTTGCCGGGCCACGGGTGTTCCTCCAGCAACGAGATCGCTTCGGGCTGGATCGAAGGAGCGGCGATGCCCATCGCGGCACTGTGCTTGCGGATGAAGTAACGGGCGAGGTCCGGAATATCCTCGCGGCGCTCCCGCAGGGCGGGCAACGACAGTGTCACGACGCTCAGGCGATAGTACAGGTCTTCGCGAAATTCGCCTTCGCGGATGGCCGTTTCGAGATCGCGATGCGTGGCGGCGATGACGCGAACATCGATGGGCACGGAGTCCGTCCCGCCCACGCGCTGGATGCAGCGTTCCTGAAGCACCCGGAGGAGCTTGGCCTGAGTGTCGGGATGGAGGTCGCCAATCTCGTCGAGGAAGATCGTGCCGCCATGCGCCTGCTCGAAACGGCCGATCCGGCGGGTGAGCGCCCCGGTGAAGGCGCCGCGCTCATGGCCGAACAGTTCGCTTTCCAACAATTCGCGAGGGATGGCCGCGCAGTTCACGGCGATGAAGGGCTGGGCCGCGCGGCCGCCATGCTGGTAAATGGCGCGGGCGATGAGTTCCTTGCCCGTGCCGGTGGCTCCGCGAATCAGCACGGTCACCGGCGTGGCGGCGATCCGGCCGATGGCCTTGAAGACTTCCTGCATCGGCCGGCTTTGGCCGAGCAGGGCGAAGCCATCGGCCCGGGCTTCACCAACTTCGACCGGCTCGAACATGAGGCGGGACTGGCGCACGGCGTCGTTGATGCGGTCGAGCAGCAGATCGGCGTCGAACGGTTTGGTGAGGTACTCGCAGGCGCCGAGCTTGGTGGCTTCGATAGCCGTCTCGGTCGTGCCGTGGGCGGTCATGAGGATGATCGGCAATTTCGGCTCGGCCGCGTGCAGGCGCGCGACCAGCTCCAGACCGGACAGGCCCGGGAGCTTGAAATCGGTGATGACCAGATCGAATCGATGGCGTTGAGCGTGTTCGAGCCCATCGTCGCCGCGGCGGACGAGGTCGACCTGGAAGCCTTCTTCCTGCAGCACCTTGGCGAGGGCCGTGCCGGTGCTCGGGTCGTCTTCAATGAGGAGGATGCGCGCCGGAACGTTGGACATGTTGTGGAATCAGGAGGGTGAAGGTGGTGCCGGAATTCCGGCCGGTGGAAAACTGGATGCGCCCGGCGTGCTTCTCGACAATGCGGGCGGCGATGGCCAGGCCCAAGCCGGTGCCGCCTTCCTTGGTCGAGAAGAACGGGTCGAACAGGCGCTTCTGCACCTCGGCGGGAATGCCCGCCCCCGTGTCCGAAACTTCCAGCAGCGCGACCGGCTCGGACTGCCGGCTGAGCCGGGCCACGCCGACTCGGGCGCGCAGGGTGACGGCTCCGCCGCCGGGCATGTTTTCGGCGGCATTCTGGGCCAGATTGATCAAAACCTGCTGCAATTGTGCTTTATCCGCCTGGAGTTCCACGGTCTCGGGGGCATCCACGTCCAGGCGCACGCCGCGTTTGGCGAATTCGGGCGCCAACAAGCGGCGCGTCTCCTCCAGCAATTCGGATGCCGCGACGGGCGCCATTTCCGGTTCCTGCGGCCGCGCGAATTGCAGAAAGCTTTTGACGATCTTTTCCAGCCGGTCGATCTCGCGGCCGATCGTCTGAAAATCCTCCTGCGTCGCGAGACCGGGTCCGAACTGTTTCTTGAGGCTGAACAGCCGAAGTTTGATGGCCGTGAGCGGATTGCGAATCTCATGCGCCACACCCGTGGCGAGCACGCCGAGGGAGGCGAGCTTTTCCTGCCGTTGGATCGCCAACTGGCTTTCGTCCAGCCGGCCGTGCAGCGGAAGCAAAATGCTCCGGTGCAGCAGCCAGAGCACGGAGGCGAGCAGCGCCCCCAGCGAAAGCGCGGAGGCCCAGAAAGTCCCCTGCAGCGAGGCCAGCAGTCGGCCGGTCTGCGTGCGGTGTTCGCGTGCAGAATTCTCCACCAGCGTCAAATAAGCATTCGACGCGGCGCGCAGGGGCGCGATTTTCTCCGCGAGCGCCGCCGCGAGGGTCTCGGCGGTGTCCCGGCGCAGGGCCTTGCGGCCTTCGCGCAGGGACGGTTCGATCTCGGACAAATAAGCCGCGGCGGAAGCGTCCAGCGCGGCGATGGCTTGCTTCTCAATGGGGGAAGACGCGCGTGGGTGGGCCTGTGCGATCAGCCGAGTCAGGCTGTGCGAGGCGCGCTGCAAGCCTTCGCGCGCGGCGTCCTGTCCCGACAATTGAAAGCGAAAGACGGCGGCATCGAGCTGGGTTACCGCTTCCTGGATTTGCCACGCCGCGAGCTGCGGTTCGGCGCCGGCACCGATGAGGTTTTGCTCCACCGCATTCAAGCGGTGCCACGCCGAGCGGTGCAATGCGGCACTGCCGAGCAGGGCGATGGCCGCCAGCGCGGCCGCGAATAAAGCCCTCCAATCGCGCCAGCCACGCTCGGGCAGGATCGAATTCGACCTCCCGGTGGCATCTTTTGTTTCCGTTGCTTCCGCTGTCTCCACGGCGGTCATCACTTTGCTCGAAAACTTCGGCCTGGAGAAACTTTTCCCCGGTTGGCATGGCTCTGGCTTTCCACGGATTCGCGACCAGAGACGTCCATGCTCAATTTTCGAACAGACGAAAGCTACACGAAGCCGATCCCACTTGCAGGTGGCAGGTCAGCCTGAGGGCGGGAGGTCTGGAGCTTCACGATGGAAAATCAGAAGGGTGAGCTGTCGGGCGAACCGGGCCATTGGCCCGTCATTCCCACTCCGCCGGGGATACGGTGGCAGGAATTTCGCGCCAAATATCTGCCGCCGCTGGTCTTTCTGACCATCAGCGCCACGATCTGGCAGCTCTGGCAGGTGCTGCCCGCGGGCAATGGCTTGCGCGGCATCGGGGAAGGGCAAGTCTCCATCCTGGCCAGCCCGCAGGACGGCTTTCTGGATCAAGTGCATGTCCTGGCGCACAGCCCGGTGGCGACCGGCCAGCCGTTAGTGACCATCCTGCCCTTCGATCCTGCTTCGCACCTGGCGTTGTTTCAATCCCGCTTGCAGGTCTCGCGGCTGGCTCTCGAGCCTTCCATGGCGGCGCGCAACGCCGTGGATTATGAACGTCTGCGCATCGAGGGCCTGCGGCTCAAGCAGGAGCTGGCGATGGCCCGGGCGAATCTCGAACGCGCGGAAAAAGTTCTGCCGCGCCACGCCACTTTGTTGGAAGAACGATTGATTTCGCGGGACATCTATGACTTGAGCTTGCGGGATCGCGATTACTACGCGGCGGAAGTTCGCGAAAAATCCCGCGCCAGCGAGGAGATCGACGCCCGCATCGAGCAGCTTACCAGCGTCTCTCAAGTCCCGAGCGCCGACTCGAAAGGCGCGGTTCTACCGGAATTGGAAACCGCCATGGCGTCCATGCAAACCAATTGGAATCCCATCACGCTGCATGCTCCCATCGATGGCGAAGTGCTGTACTACCGCCAGGGCCACGAATTCGTCAGCGCGGGCGAATGGCTGCTCACTGTCCGCGCGGCCAAGGCCGACCGGGTGATCGCCTATCTGCGGCAGCCGTTTCCGTTCGAACCCGTCGTCGGCATGACGATGGAGGTGACGACGCGGTCGAAAAAGCCGCAGCGATTTATCACCGAAATAGCCCAGGTGGGCTCCCGCGTCGAACCGATCACCAATGCCATCGCCTACCTGCAACCGGGCCTGCTGGTCGATGCCGGGCTGCCGCTCATCCTGCCGGTGCCGGAGTCGGTGCATGTTCGCCCGGGCGAAGTGGTGGATGTGGTCTGGAAACAGCCGGGAGCACAGCCGGGCTGGCTGGAGCGCATCTGGCGCCGCGAGGCCCGCCGTTGATCATGATCGCGCCGCGCCCGATTTCCGCCCGTGCCGCCTTCCGTTTTGGCGGGCTGGCGATGCTGATGCTTCTATGTTTCCGCGCCGTTGACGCTGCTCCCGGTCCGCATCAAGAACCGCCGGGCATCGAATCCGCTGTGGAATCACTCGGCACAAACTTCGAGCCGGTCGAAGAAACTGACCGCAGCCGTGAGGGTGTGCTCTCCTTGCGGGAGGCGGTCGATCGATCCCTGCGGAACAACCGCCAGTTGCAGATCGAGCGGATCAATCCCGAAGTCGCTCGTTTCACCCTGCAATCCTCCTACGGCTATTACGATCCGCTCCTGCAATCGCGCGTCCACTCGGAAACGGCCACGGACACCGGAGGGTTCGACCCCGCCAACTTCAGCGCGGATGCCGTTTTCTCGGCCGAGTCCGAGGTCGTGACGCTCGGCCTCCTCGGCTATCTGCCGAGCGGATTGACCTACACCATCGGCGGGAACTACGCGCACAGCTCGGGAAGCCGCAATTTTCTGAACTTCGATTCTTACAAGCTCGGCACTGGCATTTATCTCGAGCAGCCGCTCCTCAAGAATTTCTGGATCGACGCGCCCCGCTGGATGATTCAGGTGAACAAGAAGAATCTGAAGATTTCCGAACTCGGGGTCAGCTTCGTGGCGATGACGGTGATCAACCTGGTGCAACAGGGGTACTGCGATTTGCAGTTCGCCTGGGAAAGCCTGCGGGTCCAAGAGGGTTTGATCGCCGCTCGCACCAAATTTCTCGATGGCATCCGGCGCCAGATCGCTCTCGGCACCATGACGATGCTCGAAGAGAAGACAGCTCAGGCTCAACTCGCGGCGGCGCAGACGGAACTTGTCTCATCGAGCAACCTGGTTGCGCTGGCCAGCAACAATCTGAAGATCGTCATGGGGGTCGCCGCCACGAATTGGAATGCCGAGTTTTTCGTGCCGGATCGGTTTCTGACCCTGTTTGCTTCTCCGCTCGATCTTCAGGAAAGCTGGCGGCTTGGCCTGGCGCAACGGCCGGATCTTCAGCAACTGGCGGTCAACCTCGAGAGCGCGGAGTTAACCTTGAAGTTCCGGCGAAACCAGCTTCTGCCCACGGTGAATCTGTTCGGCTCTTACTCGCTTCGCGGCAGCGATGCCATTCAGGCCTTTCCGCCCGATTCGCCCCGGGCCGACCTCGGTAACGCCTTCCGGGAGATCGGCCAGCAAAGCGCGCCGAACAGCACGATCGGAGTTCTCTTTTCCATCCCGGTTACTCGCACCGTGGATCGAGCCAACCATCGAGCCAGCCAGGAACTGAAGAAGCAGGCCGAGTTGCTCCTGAAACAAAAGGAGGAACTGATTCTCCGGGAGATCGCCGATGCCGCAGATTTGGCGCGCTACAGCCAGGCGCGGGTGGACTCGGCCAAGCAAGCCACCCAGTTCGCGGGCGAGGCGGTGCGGGCGGAAGAGCAAAAACTCCAGGGCGGAGCCGGCTCGGTGATCTTCGTTCTCCAGGCTCAGACGGAACTGGCCCGGGTGCGCATCGCGGAATTAACGGCGCTGCGCGATCATCAGAAGGCGCTTTCCCAACTGCACTTCGCCGAGGGTTCCTTGCTGGAACGCAACCGCATCGTCTTCAAGTTCCGCTAAGCCTATTCGATTCGCACGCGGAAGAATTCGCCGCCTCCGGCGACTGGCCGCTCGAACGCGGCCGGCCCGTTTGTCTCGAGTTGAACCGTCTGGCCGGTGGAGGTCCAGTTGCCCTCGCGGAGTCGTTCGCGCGTTTCCAACACATAACGAAGCGAGGCGGTGGCTTCAAAGGTAATACGCACTCTGGTCATGGCGGAATCACGAGCGATCTGAACGATGATCGGCTCGATCGACCGAATGCGGCCGGGCGAACCGATGTCGCTCCCCGTCGCCGCGCGAAAGGCTCCGTGCTGTCCCATGACGCTGGGCTGGCCAAATGTGCCGCCAATGGGGTCGTACCCAAAAGACACGCCCGACGCCGCTGCCCCGAAATCCACTCGGGCAAAGGTTGCCGCATCCTGAACCGCACTGCGCGTCCACAGACGCAGCGTGTCTCCTGCCGCCCGGAAGCTGAGCGTCGAGCCGGCATACGTTGCGATCTGCACCCCAGCCGCCACTTGCGCCTCGCCCCACCAGCGGCGGAAAGCGATCGCGCTCATGTTTTCCACGAAGACGACGGACTCCCCTGGCCGAATGATGGTCCCGACCGGAAAGGCAAACGCATCGAAGATTCCTCCCGTGCTGTCATTGAAGCGCCAACCGGAGAGATCGACTGGTTCCACGTCGAAGCTGGTGAGTTCCCACCAGTCCTCGGTGACCAGCGTATTCGGTCCGGTACTGGACATCACCTCGGTGATGCGCAGGTCCGGCACTCGTTCTCCAACGGTCAGGCTCGCGCGGCTTCGAACCGTTCCCCAGCGGTTGGAAGCCGTGACTTCGTACACGCCAGATTGCTCCCGCTGAAGATTTGCCAGCCGCAGCAAGGCGTTGGTGGCCCCGGCCAGGGGTTGCCCATTGAATGACCAGGCATAGGACGGAGTGGGGAATCCTGAAACTTCCGCTTCCCATTCGATCGTTCGCCCGCTGAAGGAGATAATATCTTCAAGGGGTTTCAAAAGAATCGGCGCTCCGAACAATTGGGGATCGGTGAATAACAACACGTCGCGGCTTGCTTCCTGAGTGACCAGCAGGCCCGCGTCGAGAAAGGCGCCGCCTTCCATGAAGGGATTCTCGAATCGGAAGGTGCGGCGGGGAGCCGTGCCCGCCGTTTCGGGCTGGCCATCGAGGAACAGCATCTCGATCCCATTGTTGGTGATCAACGCGAGCTGCGCGCCGTCCGCCGAGAGCGTCGCCTCGGAAACTTCTCCTCCAACGGGCACATCGGCCACTAACTCGAGCAGGATGGACACCGCCGGGTCATCGAGCCGGAACCGGTAAAGCGGCACGCGGTCGTTCCGCCGATACTTTGCAAGCAGATAGCCGAACCCCTGCCACACAAAGAAACTCTCGCAATCCTCCCGGACGCCAGGAAAGCGGACAAACCAGCTCCGGTTGATCTCGACCGGCCCCCAGCGATTCGAGATGTCGGGTTCGACGCTGCGATGAATCGCCGAGTGGGTCCTGACCAGGCCGTTGGTTCCGATGTCGGCGAGGTACAAGTTGCCAACTTCGTCCAACGCGGTCGCTTCCCAGTCGATCAGATCGCCACCTTGAACTTCGTAGGCGCCGAGATGCGCTCCTTGCGCGTTGATCGCAAAGAGAAAGGCCGGGGATTCCGTATCGTTATGGGTCCAGAAGACGCCGGGGTAGCGGACACTGGCGGCCAGCCCGGAACTTTCGGCGATGGCCGGATGCTCGAGTTGTCCCGAGACGGAAATCGCACCCATACTGGCGCACGGGAAGCAGGCGAGCATTCCCAAGCAACAGCAGAGAGAAAGATAACAATTCAACGGTGACACAATTTATTCCTCAAATGGCCCGCATTCCCGATCCTGGCGCTCAAAACGGCCTGTTTTCGCGCGGCCACGGGCCTTGGCACGGCTCCGGCTTTCCATGCAGGCATGAGAGCTAAAACTGTGCTCACGCCGAGTCGGTGGTGGAATAGCCTGCGGTTGGTGCGGGCGGGACATCGACTGCGCTGGTTCGCCTTGATATCCTCAGTTGCCGCCTTGGGATGCTTTGGAACTCTCGGATCGCAACACGCGCACGAGGCGTTGATCGAGTGGAAGCATTTCCGCGGCACCTGCGATGCCTCGGCGATGGAAATGCTGGATGAGGATCGCTTCGTGGCGGCGGACGACGAGAACAATGTCCTGCGCATTTACTCCAGGCTGAATCCCGGCCTGCCCCTGCAGCAGCTCGATTTCACCCGCTTTTTCCAGTTGAAAAAGCCGTCGCATGAAGTCGATTGGGAAGGATCGGCCCGGATCGGCGACCGCATCTACTGGATCTCCTCGCACGGCGCGAATTCGAAGGGCAAGATTCAGCCGACGCGCCAGCGGCTGTTCGCCACGCAGGTCGTCACCGAAGGCGGCCGAGTGCGTCTAGCGCCCGTGGGCACGCTCTACACCAGCTTGCTGCGCGATCTGGCGAAGCATCCCGAGCTGGCTCGATTCAAACTGGATGCCGCCAGCCACCGGCCGCCCAAAGCGACGGGCGCGCTCAACATCGAAGGTCTTGCGGCCACTCCGGAAGGACATCTTCTGATCGGCTTCCGCAATCCCATCCCGGACGGCCAAGCCCTGATCGTCCCGCTCCTCAATCCATTGGAGGTCACTTCTGGAAAGCCGGCCATCCTGGGCAACCCCCGGTTGCTCGATTTGCAAGGCTTGGGCCTCCGAGGCATTTCGCCCCATCGTGGCGGTTATCTGCTTGTGGCCGGTTCCTACGGCACCGAAGCGCGCTCCCGCCTGTTCTTTTGGGACGGCACCTCCTCCCGGCCTGCCTTGCTCAGCCAGGAAATCCTGCCGGGCAACCCCGAGGGAGTGGCCGTGATCGAGTCGCTGGGCGGTCCGAAACTCTTTGCACTGAGCGACGATGGGGCCAGCCGCATCGACGGCACCGAATGCAAAAAGCTCAAGGACGCCTCCCTGAAGGTTTTTCGTGGCTACGAAATCCCCTTCGCCGAGTTGACTCTGGCGAAATAGGCCGCCGTTGGTGGCAGCCAAATCAGACTCGTTCGACCTGATACCAGGGGCTTTTTCCCGGCTTGCGTTTCTGGGCCGGTTGGCGGCCAATCAAGGGATGCTTCCAATCAGTTTTCGGGCGGGTTCGCTCGTTTTCGCGCTGGGTTTGGCCTGGGCCGGCACGAGTCTGGGGCAGGCTCCGGGCAATCCGCCCAGCTACGAAGAGTATTTGCGGAAGAGCGCGGTGGATCGGAAGACGCTCGAGGTGTTTCTCGATCCGAAGCAGCTCTCCTGGGCGAAGTTCGACCCCATCACCGGTTACCGGCTGGGCAATTACCTGCCGCGCGACGGGATGGACCGGAGTTCGACGATCTCGACTTCACAGACGAACGGCACCCGGACGGCGCAGATCTATGCCGGGCGTCCCGGCCGCATCAATACTTACGGCGACAGCTTTACCCAGTGCCACCAGGTGAGCGATGCCGAGACGTGGCAGGAGTACCTCGCGGGGCATTTGGGCGAGCCGATCCGCAACTTCGGCATGGGAGGCTACGGCGTGTATCAAGCCTACCGCCGCCTGGTTCGCGAAGAACAGACGGAGCACGCCGCGGAGTATTTGATCTTTTACATCTGGGGCGACGACCACATCCGGAGCCTGCTCCGCTGCCGCCACGCCGCCATCTACCCGTGGTGGAATCACGATGGAGGCCGCGCCTTTCACAATAATTTCTGGGCCAATGTGGAGATGAACCTGGCGACCGGCCAGCTCGAGGAACACGAAAACCGGCTGCCCACGCCGGAATCGGTTTACAAGATGACCGACGCGGACTGGATGGTGCAGGCGCTTCGCGATGATCTGGCCCTTAATCTTCTCCTCTACAGCCGGGGCAGTGTGCGCGACCTGGCGGATGAGTCTGCGGTGAGGCGGCTGGCTCGATGGCTTCAGTTCGATCCGCCCGGCTGGGCTAGCTCACCGCCGTCCCGCCCGCTCGTGTCCGAACTTTTAGATCGCTATGCTTTCGCAGCCACGAAAGACATTCTCGCGAAGGTTCGGACGTTCGCCGAAAGGCACCAGAAGAAACTGCTGGTCGTGATTTTCGATCCGTCGCGCTCGATGCGCCCGTTGCTCGAAGGGAAGACGCGTTACGACCAGCCGATCGTCGATTTTCTGAAGGAGGGTGGCTTCCGTTATTTCGATATGAACGTCGTTCATGTCGAGGACTACCAGAGCTTTCGCCTTCCCATCGATCAGTATCTCAAGCGCTACTTCATCGGCCATTACAACCCCGCCGGAAACCACTTCTTCGCCTACTCGATCAAGGACACGGTCGTGCAATGGCTCGATCCGAAGCCGATTCCGTATCGCAACCAGGAGGATCGATGGATCGATTTCGACGGCTACTTGCCGAAATAGCGCTCGGACGGCGGCCGGGTTGAGCCTTGCCAATTTCCCGGAAATCGATCCCAATCGGCCCCTGACTCCAATCCGCGCTCCGGGCGCATCCTTGCTATGACCGAATACATGGGAGAATTCATCGGCACGATGCTGCTGATCCTGCTGGGCGACGGCGTGGTGGCCAATGTGGTGCTGCAACGCACGAAAGGGCAGAGCGGCGGCTGGATCGTCATCACGGTGGGCTGGGCGATGGCCGTCTTTCTGGGCGTCCTGGTCAGCGCCACGGTGAGCAAGGGGCATCTCAATCCGGCCGTGACGATCGCGCTGGCTTGCGCCGGCAAGTTCCCTTGGGGCCAGGCGCCCCTTTACTGTCTGGCTCAGTTCGCCGGTGCCGCCATGGGGGCCTTGCTCGTCTGGCTCCATTACAAACCGCACTTCGCGGCAACCGCCGATGCCGATGCGAAGCTCGCCGTCTTCTGCACCGGCCCGGCGATCCGGCAAACCGCGAACAATTTTCTCGGCGAAGTCATCGGCACCTTCGTGCTGGTGTATGCTGCGCTGCACATCACCAGCCCCGCCGGAGGGCTCGGGGCCCTCGACGCCCTCCCGGTGGCGCTGGTCGTGCTCGGCATCGGCCTCTCCCTCGGCGGCACCACCGGTTACGCCATCAACCCCGCTCGCGACCTCGGGCCGCGGATCATGCATGCGCTGCTGCCCATTCCCGGGAAGCGCGACAGCGATTGGGGCTACGCCTGGATTCCAGTCCTCGGTCCTGTGGCCGGTGGTCTTTTGGCGGTGCTCGTCTACCGCCTGGCCCTTTAGCGTATTTCTTGAAACGCCCTAACGAGGGGCTTCCCGGTAAGGAAGAGGCGGTGCCCGTCCGGGCTCAGGCACCGCCTCCGAACCAACCATCAACGCAACCTGACCCGGATAAACTTCACGGCCTGATCGATGGGCACCTGCACGGTCGAGATGGCTTCGGCCGCCACCACCGTTGGACCGGCTGTCCACGTTCCGAAATCGCCGGTCAGTTCCAGCTCATAGGTCCGCCCCACAATCGAGTCGAAGCTGACTTTCAGCATGTTGCCCTCGATCGCAGCGAACAGCACGGGTGCCGTGACCGGGTCCAAGGTGGAGAGCATGCCGATCTGGTCGAGGAAGGTCCAGCCGCGCAGCCAGAGGTTCTGGCCGTCGAAGGCTCCCTTGTAGGCGGCTGCCGTGTAAAAGCCGTCCGTTGGCGTCGTCCGGGCCGTGCTCAGGGCCGGGCTTCCCGCCGCTGGACGCGGATCCAGGCCGCCGTCCGCCGCCCGGCTGATGCCGCGCAATTGCGGATCCGCCTGCACGTTGTTCCGCTCCGTCTCCGTGAAGAGCGGGGCCGCTTCGGCCGTCTCCGCCAGCGCCACCGGCGTGCCGTTCGTGGCGAAGTTCCAGAAGAGGTTGTCCCGCAGGTCCAGCAGCCCCGCCGCCAGATGCAGCGCGCTCTTGGCGTCCACCCGCACGGCGTTCCCGCCGA
>CAYZKY010000081.1:0-16249 GCA_964478815.1 uncultured Verrucomicrobiota bacterium | reverse complement strand
GGGCCATGATCTTCGCCCCGGCCGTCACGATGAGCGCCGAGGTGTCCGCGTCCGTGCCCGGCATGCCCTTGACCACCGTCCCGGGCTCGATCGTCAGCGTCGCCCCCGCCAGCACGTAAATCAGGCCGTCGAGGAGGTATTCGTTGCTTTTCGTCCAAGTGACAGAGGTGGCTATCGGTTCCGCCACGACGATTTCAGCGGCGGGGGAGGAAACGCCTGGCATCGCCAAAAGGACGAGCAGGGCCCAAAGTTTTTTGAATTTGTTCATAAGGGTCAGGAATCGAAATAAACGCAACCCATTAAGCAACTGCAGGGTGGCGCAGGCATGGCGCTGCCGTTACGATTCCGTGACAAGGCCCGCGCCAGCGGCTCAGAACTCGGCGTTGACCGACACGCCGAAGGATTGCCCGCGCGTGTAGGACGTGTAGATGAGATCGCTCTTCTCGCCGTACGTGCGCTTGATTTCCGGGTCGAGCAAATTGCGCGCGGTAAATCGCACGGACAAGAAGCGATTGATCCGCTGCGAGATGACGAAATCGAGGCTGCCGGCCGGCTGTTCGTAAATGTCCTGCGTCACCGGGTTGGCGATGGCGATGCGCGGGCCGGAAATATTGTAGATCAGGCTGGCCGTCGTGCCGGAGCGGGCGTTCTCGTAAGTGAGATCGACATTCAGAATGTAAGGCGATTGATCGTAGAGCGCACGAGTCGGGTCCACGGAACCGAAAAAGCCCTGCTTGTTGCGAATTTCGACGGGGCTCAGCGGCGTTTCGGATTCGATCAAGGAGAGATTGCCGCCGAGCGTGAACTGATAGAGCAACGGATCGAGAATATCGAGCGACTTGCGCGCCTCGAATTCGATGCCGTAGACCTTGGCTTCCGAGCGGTTCTCGTAACTGACCGTATCGAGCGCCAGATCGAAGGCCTGCTCGATCGGCTTGTCGATCTCCTTGTAAAACAGGCTTACCCCGAGAATCTCGCCGGGCCGCGGAAACCATTCCCAGCGCAGATCGTAATTGCGAATCGAGCTGACTTGCAGCGACGGCTCGCCTTCCACCACCACGTCCAGCCCCGGATCGTAGCTCCGGTACGCCGCCAGTTCCCGGAAGGAGGGCCGGGCGATCGTGTGGCTGTAGGCGAGCCGGATGTTCATGTTGGTCTTCGGCGAATAGATCAGGCTGACGGCAGGCAGCACATCGGCCTGTTCGAGAGCCGGGGCATTCGGCGGCAGACCCGGCACGGTACTACGCCCGTTCACCGACATGTACGTGATTTCGTAGCGGGCGCCGCCCACCAGCCGGAGCTGGTCCACGATCGGCAGATCGACCATCGAGTATCCCGCTTCCGTCCGGCTCTTGGCGTCGTAGCTGCTGAAGCGCGTCGAAATGGCGCGCAGCCAGGTATAATCGATCCGCCCGGCGGCATTGGTGGTGGCGATGTAGCCGAGATTGTCCCCGGTCAGGTATTCGGTTGGGTCTCCATTAAAGCCGGCGGTCCCATCATAAAGAATTTCGCGATCGAAGAAGGTGCGATCCGCGTAGCTGCCAAACCCGCCAAACTTCAGTTCCGCCGGGCGGACCTCCCATTGGCGGAAAGGAATGGTGAGGTCGAACTTGCCGCTGGTGTTCTGCTCGTCCAGATCGCGGAAGTACCGCGTCGGGAAGCGCGGCTCCTGCGTGGTCTGGCTCAGGTTGTAGTCGCTCCGAAAGTTAAAGAACCGTGCGTCCGGTTCGGCCTGGCTCGTGTCCGACCGGGCCATCAGCCAGTCGAACCGCGCGCCGCCGAGATCGTCGAAGCCGTGTCCGCCCTTCAACTGGTAGGTCGTCAGGTTGCGCTCCGTGAACTGCAGGCGATTCAGCAAATAAGGATACTCCTCCTCGAATTCAACGATGCCCCGCTGCACCCGCCGCAAATCCTCGGCGTTCTGGTTGAACAGAAAATTGAACCCGAGTTCCTGATTCTCGAACGGCTGGTAAGCCAGATTGACCATCCCGGCCCAGTTCATCGACTCGACGGCCCGCGTGTCGGTAAAGTCCTTTCGCAAGGAAAGCTGGCCTTGGCCCACGCCGGTTCCGTATCGGCGGGAAATACCGTCCTCGTAAAAGGAGAAGTCCCGCCGGTAACTCAATCCAGCGAAATATCCGAACGGCCGGGTGAACAGCGTCGCCGTGTCGCCCGTCGCCATCGAGAAATTATGGTTCAAAGGCGGCGCGCCCGTCTCCGGGCCAAACGGCGCCGCGCCCATTTCGCGCGTGAGGAAGTCGATCCGGTTCGCATCGGCGATGCGCTGCTGGTAATTCGGGCGGGCGGGCAGGGCATTGTCCGGCCGGGGCGGAATGGTCAGGTTCGGATCGGAGAGCGCATCGGGAATCTCCCGGGTGCCGTCGTCCATCGCCAGCCAGTCGAGTCCGCCGCCGGGCGTGTCCAGGAAGTTGTCGTTAAAGCTGGACTGAGTATTGAAGGTGGCTCCGGCGGAGAGCGAGGTGAACGCGCGCTCGGGAAAGGACTTGGTCGCGATGTCGATGCCGCCGCCGGTGTAGGTGCCCGGTTTGTCGGGAGTAAAGGTCTTCGCCACCGTCACCTTGCTGATAACTTGGGCCGGAAACATGTCGAGCGACGCGGAGCGCCGGTACGGGTCCGCCGACGGAATCTCCCCGCCGTTCAGGGTAGTCGACACGTACCGATCGCTCAGGCCGCGAATCACGGCGAACTTGCCGTCGACAATGCTCGCGCCCGAAACCTTGTTGATGATCGCCCCGGCATCGGAGACGCCGGTGCGTGAAATCTGTTCCGAACCGAACGCCTCGGTGGCGGCGGCCTCCTTCGCCCGCTCGGCAAAGAGCTGTTTGATGGTCGTCGCGCCCTGTCCCTTGAAGGCCGGGATGGGTGGCGGCGCGACGGGCGCCAAGATGCGCACCACCGGGCCGGTGGACGCGCCGGACGCGGACCCGGCCGTGGATGGACCGCTCGTTTGCCGGCGGGTATCCTGGAAAAAGGTGTCGCCCGCCGCCTCCGGTGCGTCGGCCACCACCGCCCGCCGGGTGCCATCGCCCATCTTCGGCGCCTGGCCGGTGTCGATCGGCGGAAGCTTCGGCGGCGGCTGCCGGGGTTGAACCGGTTTGGGCTCCTCCTTTTTCGGCTGGTTCTTCTTGTCGGAAGCGTATTGCAGCAAGACCTGCCGCACCTTCTCCAACTGGCCTGTTTGGTAGGCCCAATAAACGACGCCCCCGATCAGAATGACGTGCAGAACGACCGCGATCGCGACGCTGACCGGGTCTTTGGAGGCTTTGGGCTTGCGCGCCATGAGATGCTGAACCGCGGAACGACAGGCTGGCCGCGGGCGCTTATTTGCCAGCGGTGGGTTCCGTGGCCAGGCCCACTTTGGTCACCTTGGCCGAGACCAGCACGTCCAGCACGGAGATGATCTTCTGGTACTGGATCCGGCTATCTCCGCGCACCACGACGTTCAAGTCGGGGTCCTGCTGCCGGAACTCCACCAGTTTCGCGAGCAGCTCTTCCTCGCCGAGCGCATACTGGTTCAGGAAGATCTTCCCGTTGTTATCCACGGTGATGTAGTTGGCTTTCGACGGACGCTCCTTCGGCCGGCTCGCCGCCGATGGGAGCGCGATTTCCATGTCGTTCACCGCCGGCGCAGTGGTGATGATGAAAATCACCAGCAACACGAACGCCAGATCGAGCAGGGGGGTGATGTTCAGCTCGGTGAGCGTGTGGTGCTCGTTCCTGGAGAATTTCTTCATGCGGGCGGGAATGGGAATTGCGTGGATCGGTCTCTCGGTGCCGGTTAGCGCAGCGCAGGCTCGAGCTCCTGCTCCCGCACGGACCGCAAGGCATCCGCGATCTCTTCGGAAATCGAGCGATTGTCCACATACATATGCTCGACTGCCGTCGCGTATTCCGAGGCGAAGTTGTCCAGTTCCTGCGTGATGGCCCGGACGAGGGTGACCATGTAGTTGTAGGCGAACATGGCCGGAATCGCGACGAACAGCCCCACCACCGTGGCGATCAAGGCTCCCGCCACGCCCGGCGCCATCGCCGTCAGGCTCGCCGCCTGCACTTTGGCAATGCCCGAGAAGGTCTCCATCACGCCCCAGACCGTCCCCAACAACCCGATGAACGGCCCGCCCGCCACCGCCGTCGATAAAATGATCATCCCCTTCTCGAGGGAGAGCGCCTCGGCCGACACCTCCCGTTCCAGCGCCACTTTGACCGACGCGAACGAGGCCGCCGAAATCCGCGCCTTGCCCTTGAGCAGCACGGGATTGTGCTTCAAGTGATAATCGAGTTCGTCGCACCCCGCCGCATACACCTCGTTGGCGGGCGCGCCCGGAAATTCCTGGCTCCGGCGCGACAGTTCCAACGGATCGCGCGTCGCGCGATACACCTCGTAGAACTGTTTGCTCATCTTGCGCGCCCGGTAAAGCTGCCGCGCCTTGCGGATGATCACCGTCCAACTGAGCAGCGAAACAATCACCAGCAGGGCGATCGTGATCTTCCCTTCGGCGGTGGCTTTCTCGAACGCGAAGCTCAAGGCGTTCGCCAGGATCGGCGTCGCAAAACTAGTTTCCATAAACATGCTTGGGATGGCAGTGCGAATGGCTCGGGCGTCCGGCGCCGGTCGTCGCGCGGCTCGGCCTGCCCTCTTGCCAAGCGGCGCGCCCCTTTTCGCCGCCGGGCATGGACATCCTCACTGCAAGCCTGCAACGTGCCCGCCGGTTGTGACGAACGGATGGCAATCGTGTTACGACAACGTGAAACGCGCCCGTTCGCCGAATCCCTTGACCACGAGGCGTTTTGCCAGCCTCCCGTTCTGGCGCCACGCGACCTTCCTCCATCCGCATCCTGCGCGTCACCCACGCGCAAAAATCACCGCGCGCCGTGCCGCTGATTTTTCTTGTGAGTCGCGGCGGTTTTCCCTGAAGTACGGGCAACTTCTATGAGAGCGCTCATAATTGCAGCGAATTTAGCGATTGGGTTGTGTTTCGGGTTCGGTTCCTCGACCGGATCAGCCGCGACCCTGGATATGTACTGGGTCGATGTCGAAGGCGGCGCCGGCACCCTCATCGTCACGCCCGCCCGGGAATCGATCCTGATCGACACCGGCATGCCGGGCGAACGCGATCCGCAACGCCTTTTCCGTGCTGCCCAGGCCGCCGGCCTCACCCGGATCGATCACCTGGTGACGACCCACTTCCACATCGACCATTTTGGCGGAGCGGCCGACCTGGCCAAGCTCATCCCCATCGGCACCGTTTACGACAACGGCATTCCCGATCATAATCCCGATAACCCCGCCCAGCCCGACGCCTTCGCCCGCTCCATCGCGCCCTACCGCGCCATGAAGGCCGACAAGCGCGTCGTCCTCAAACCCGGGGACGAGATTCCCCTCAAGCAAATTCCCGGTGCTGTTCCGCTGAAGTTTCGGTGCCTGGCTGGGATGCAGAAAACGATTGGCTCGCCGGATCGCGCCATCGAAAATCCGCTCTGCCAGACGGCCACGGAAAAGGCGAAGGACACCGGCGACAACGCCAACAGCCTCGTGATGCTCCTCGAACTCGGACGCTTTCAGATGTTCGACGGCGGCGACCTCACCTGGAACACCGAGACGAAGCTGGTCTGCCCCCTCAACCTTGTCGGGCCGGTCGACATTTACGACGTCAACCACCACGGCCTCGACACGAGCAACAACCCTGTTTTGGTGCGCGCGCTCTCGCCCACCGTTGCCATCATGAGCAACGGCATCACCAAAGGCTGCGGCGCCGAGACTTTCGGGACGCTCAAATCCGTCGCCTCCATCCAGGCCATCTACCAGATTCACAAGAATCTGCGCGCGGACTCCGCCAACAACACCGTGGCGGAGCAGATCGCGAACCTCGAAAAGGATTGCCAGGCGAATTTCATCAAGGTCTCGGTCGAACCCGATGGCCGGTCCTACACGGTGGCCATCCCAGCCACGGGCCACTCGCGGAAGTTCGAGACACGGTAATGTTGACGTCGCTGCAAATCCTCTTCTCGCCGGAGTCCGCGTGGCTTCGGATGCTCGACAAAGAACACCGCTGGATCGTCATCTTCCTCACGATGCTGCTGCCGGTGCTGGTGATCACCGGCGGGCTCGAGGGGTATGCCTTAATGCAGCGAGGCGAACAACAGATCGAGTTCGGGCTGGTCAAATTGTCGCCTGAGCGAGTGCAGAAGTACGTGATTGTCCATACGGGCGCCGCCCTGCTCATTGTCTTCATCGGCGCGGCCTTCCTGCGCAGCGTGGCCGTCAGCTTCAACGTGCAGTCCACCTACAGCCAGTCTTTCGCGGTCCTGGCTTACAGCTACTCGCCGATTCTCTGGACGCATCTGCTTGATGCCATCCCCGCCCTTCCCTCCTGGATCTGTTGGGGCATCGGCGTGACGCTCGCCTGCCGTTGCCTTTACCACGCCGTGGCGGTCGGCTTGAAACCGGAGCAGACCAAAGGCTTCGGCGTGCTGCTCTTCAGCATCGTGTTCGTGATCACCGTCAGCGCCTTCGCGCAGCTCGCTTCGATGATGACGCTGCGCGGGAAGTTCTGGCCGTAAGAGCCTGGTTGAGTCGTCGCGCCGCTTCTTGAACCCGCCAGCCGCCGCGTTCGAGGGCCGCGCGGGCTTCCGCCTCGCCGGCCCCGGTCAACTCCTGCACGATGCGCACCGCGCGGGCGCGCAGCTTCTCGTTGCTCGGATTCAGATCGACCATGAGGTTGCTCATCACTTTGCCCAAGCGGACCATCGACAAGGTGCTGAACGTATTCAGCAGGAGTTTCGTCGCGGTGCCGCATTTCAGCCGGGTTGAGCCGGTCAGGACTTCGGGGCCGAGGTCGAACGCCAGCACCACTTTCGGCCGCGCGGCGCGGGGAATCTCAAGATGCGGGTTGAATGACAGAAGCACGGTCGCCGCGCCGCGCCGCTTCGCTTCTCCGAGCGCGCCCCACACGAATGGCGTGCGCCCGCTGGCCGCGATCCCGACGACCACATCACGCCGCCCCACGCTTCTGAACCGGATGGCGGCCGCGCCCGCCACTGCGTCGTCCTCCGCGCCTTCGACGGCGCGCGTGATGGCGGTTTCACCTCCGGCGATGATCCCCTGCACTTGATCGGGCTCGGTTCGAAATGTGGGCGGACATTCGCTGGCATCCAGCACTCCCAGCCGGCCACTGGTGCCCGCGCCCGCGTAGAAGAGCCGTCCGCCTCGGCGCAGTTGTTCCGCGATCAAGTCCACGACCGCCGCCACTTCGCCGCTCTGCCGCAGCAGCTTCCGCAGCGAGCGCTGCTCTTCGCTCAACATGAGCCGCACCGCCGCCTCGGTGGACATCGTGTCGAGTCCGGCCGACCGTGGATTCCGCTTTTCGGTGGGGGAGCGTTCAAGCGATAGCCCCGGCACGAAGATGCTGGGCGTTCGGCTGCTGGGCTTTGCTCGCTTGATCCCGGCCCTGGTCTCGGCTGTCTCACCGGCTTCGATGGCCATTTGCCATGCGCCCCATACCGAAGGCCGGTCGAGCACCACCGTTTCCGAAACCGGCCGCCGTTCGCGGATCAAGCCGGCTACCGCCTTGGCGAACGCCGGTTGCTTCGTGAGCACGCTCCCCGCCAGGACGAAGCGCACTCGTGTCCGCGCGCCCGCCAACTTCGTGGCGCAGCTCACCGCGTCTTTGGCGAGCGAATGGGCGGCTCCTTCCAGAATATCGCGGGCGATGGCATCCCGCCGCGCGGCCGATTCGAACACCGCCACGGCCAGATCGGCGATGCGATGCTTCTCGGCTTTCCGCACCCAGTCGATCAGTTGCTCGGGCTCGTTCAGCGTCAAGCGCGCCAGCACACGCCGCCCCAGATCGCTCCAGGTGCCGTCCCGGTCGAAGTAATAGACGATCGCCTTCAAGGCCCGCAGCCCGATTTCGTACCCGCTCCCCTTGTCCCCCAGGATATGGCCCCAACCCCCTTGCTTCACCGTCCGCCCATCCGCCGCCCGGGCAAAGCAGCACGATCCCGTCCCGCTCAGCACGAGACACCGTGCTGTCCGATCCGTTCCCCCGGTCGGGAGATCGGCCGCCAGCGCCACCTCCAGGTCGTGGCCGACCCACACGGGTGTCTCGCCCCAAACCTGTGCGGCGGCTGCTCGAATGCGGGCGCGATCTGACTCGGTGCGTGCGCCGGCCAGGCCGATGCCGATCCCGCAGGGCGTGGCGAAGCGTGCGGCGATGTCACGGAACAAGGCTTCCAACTCGCGATCTGCGAGGAGCCGCACGTTGCCCGGGCCGAACACGGCGCTCTCGACCGGCTGCTTCGTGCGATCGCCGAACAAGGCGGTCGTCTGCGTGCCGCCCCCTTCGATCCCCAAGTATCGCGCCGTGCCGGCCGAGTCTTTCATCCGGGCGAAGTATTCGCCGCGCCCGGTGGCTGCCAAGGTTTTTCCCGCCGCCCTTCGAGGGCTGCGCTCAGCTCTTCTTCAGAAAGCCGCTCCCATCGAGCCACTGGTGAAACACTTCGATCCACCGGTCGCTCGGCAGCTTTTGGGAGCGCATCCCGAAGCCGTGGCCGCCCTTGGCGTAGAGATGCAGCTCCGCCGGTTTCCGGGCCTGCACCCAGTCCTGATAGATGCCCACGCTCTCGGGCGCGAGCTGGAGCTGGTCGTCGGTGGCGGCCAGGACGAAGAGCGGTGGCGCATCCGCCGGGACGCCGTTCCCTTTGATCGCCCAGCCGTAGGCCAGATAGATCGGGGCGGCGAAATCGGGGCGCGTTTCCGCCGTGTAGTTCATCGCCACCGAAGCGGTGACGGTTCCGCCGGCCGAAAAGCCGATGATGCCGATCCGGCGCGGATCGACTTGATACTGCGCGGCGTTCTTCCGGACATGCCCAATGGCGGCCAGCCCGTCTGCCATCGCCAGCTTCACGACGGGCGCCACCACGGCGTCGAGCGGTCCCCGCGTCATGATCTCGCGGGTCGGGTCGTCGGTTTTCGACTCGACGAGGCGGTACTTGAGCACGAAGCAGGTGATCCCTTTTGCGCTGAGCCACTTCGCCACGTCGAATCCCTCGCTGTCCATGGAGAGCGCGAAGAAGGCTCCGCCAGGGCAGATGACGACGGCCGCCCCGTTGGCCGTGGCGGGATCAGCCGGGAAGTACGAGAGCGTCGGGCGTGCGACGTTAAAGGCGATGCGCGTCTGCCAGAGGTTGGTGCGGCTTTCCTTCTCCTGGTGGGTCCAGCTTTCCGAGCCCGGCGCGGGGCCGTCGTAGAGGGGGATCACCTTTTCCTGGGCCAGCGCCGTCAAGCAGAGGCACAGGCAGAATAAGGACGCTCGAATGGGCATGTTCATGATGCGGCAAGTTCTTCGCCTTCTCTGCGCGGCTGTCAAGTCAGGGGGAACCGAGGTAGTGGGTCACTTTGATTTCTTCTTCGGTGAGTAGGCGGCTGTTATGAATGAGCCGTCTTTCCGATTCATCGTGACTGTAAATCTGTCGTCTTGATTTTCGCGAGCGAGGGTCACTATCACTGCTTCCTGAACGACTGATTGCGTAAATTCTTGCAAGTCCTCTTGAGTCAAGTCCCCCATGCGCTTACAAAACGTCCGGATGTGCTCTTGTGCCTTCGAAACATATTCTTCAGTTGTCATGCGTGGCTGTTTGATCAATCAAACAATTTCTTCCAAGGTTCAAACGTGATCCGAAATTCTTTCAAACTGACCCACTACCGGAACCGAGTGCCAATTGGACGAGGCGGGTTTCGCGGGGGCCGAAGGGCAGCGTGAGGGCGTGGCGTCGCGCTCGCTCGGACATTTTGCCCCAGCTTTTGCGCAGGGCGTTGACGACCGTGGCCTCGTCCTGGGCATCGGCGAGGGCGGGGAGCTGGGTTTCGAGAAAGACCAGGCAGAGGGCGTCCTCCAGGAGTTGGGTCTCGAGGTCGGCCAGGTTGGCTTTCAGGTTCAGGGCCTGCACCCGCTGGATGCTTTCGGCGGGATAGCCGCACTCGGCCAGGATGGTTCCGCTTTGGCCGGCGTGGAATTTCTTGAGATCGTTCCGCCATTTCAGGTAGCCGGCGCGGCCCTCGGGGTATTGCCGGCGCGGAATTTGCCAGCGCCGGATGTGCTGCGCGCGGGCGGCCAGCCGGAGTTCCTCGGAGGCGGCGGGCTCCAGGCGGAGCAGCCAGCCGGTCAATCGCCGGGAGTAGAGCAGCTCGCGCGGCGTGGGCCGGCCCTCGGCATCCGGCTCGAGGTGCGGGTCCTCGGCGTTCGCGGCGTCGATCCGGCGCAGGGCTTCGGCGAAGCGCGGGGGGAATTGTGGATAAGTGTCTATAATGTCCACAATTATATATAGTACATCTTCTCTTTTCCGTCTTCCAGGAGCTGCTGGAAATTCACGCCGTCCGCCGCGGCATCGAGCGTGCGTTGCAGCCGCTGCCACTGCGCGCGCAGCTCGGCGGGGCACCGGGCATCCGCCAGCGCGGGCGAATCGAACACCGCCCCGTGCATGCAGCGCAGCACCTCCCCGAAGGTGATTTCCGCCGGGGGCCGCGCCAGCAGGTACCCCCCCTCCTTGCCCCGCTGGCTTTTCACGATCTGCCGCGACTTCAACTCCAGGAGGATCTGCACGAGATAGCTCCCCGGAATGCCCTGCTCCTCCGCCAGCGCCTCCGCCCGCATCGATTCCCCGGACTCGTACTGCTTGGCCAGGCCGAGCACGGCGCGCGCCGCGTAATCGCTTTTTACCGACAACTTCACCCTGCGCACCGTACCGAACCGGCTCCCCCGCCGCAAGCCGCCGAGTCTCGGCGGGCCGGGCAAACGCATCTAAAACCTCCGGAATCGCCTGCTCTTTCGGAGCGACGATTCGGGCGAGGCGCCCGAATGGAACAGGCGGGGGCGCCTGTTCTACCCAAAATACGGCATAATTCGACACAGTTAGATGCGTTGGCCGAGTCTCGGCGGGCGGATTTCCCAAGTGCTCCCCTCTGATTTTTTTCATGGCACGAGGAGGAGGTACTCGCCGGTGTGGAGGAAATTGGTGCGGCTGGCGTCGAGGCGGGCGGAACTCAATTGCTGGACGCTGCCGTCGCCCGTCGCGACGTGGCCATGCTCGCGGTGAAGGTCACGCCCCCAGGCCAGAGAGGCGAGGTTGGTGCCGCGAGCAAGGCCGGAGGGGAGGGGCTGGGAGTTGGCGACGAGGTTGCGGTCGCCCGCAAGGATGGAATCGAGGGCGGTCTCGTCGGCAGCCAGCCCGGCGAAGTAACTGATGTTGGTCGCGTGGAGGCCGATCCAGGAAGTGGCGGCGCGGCGGGCATTATCGGCCGGGCAGATCAAGATGATCGGCGTCGAAAGGCCGTTGCTGAGCCAGCGGTAGTAATCCGCCGCCGTAAGGCTGGCCAGATCGATGCGGTTGCTGAAGAAGGCGTAGGGAAAGCGATCTGAGTGGTCGGTGGCAAAGATGCGGTTGGCGAGCCCGATGTTCTTGAGACGGCCGACACAAGTGATGCGGTGAGCTTTGGTGCGGGCTTGCGCGAGGGCTGGGAGCGCAATCCCGACGAGGAGGGCGATCACCGTGAGGAGGATCAACAGCTCGATCAAGGTGAGTCCGCAGTGCTTGTACTTTTGCGCCTTCGGAGAGGGATTCATGACGCTGACTGGTTCAAGGGACGAGAAGGCTCCATTCGCCGGCGTGGATGAAGTTGGTGCGCGCGGCTCTCAGCCGGTGAGGGGAAAGTTGTTGGACACTGCCGTCGCTCATCGCGATGTGGCCTTGACGGTCGTGAATATCAGCGCCCCAGCCGAGTTCAGCCAGATTCGTGCCGCGCGCGACTCCGGGGGGGAGGGGCATGCCGCCCATCGTCAGATTGCGATCTCCTCCCAGAATTGTTTGCGGTCGAGTCTCGTCTGCGTGGAGGTTGACGAAGTAGCTGATGTTCGTCGCGTGCAAATTGGTCCAGGAGTCGGTCGCCTGGCGCCGCGTGTCCGAAGGGCAATAGAGAATCCTGGGGGTGCTGAGTTCGTTGCTTAGCCAAAGCCAGTACGCGGAAGCCGTGAACGTGGCTGCATCGACCTGATTACTGAGAACGGCATAGGGAAACCGATCCCCGTTGTCTGTCGCGAAAATCCGATGGGCCAGCCCGATATTCTTGAGGTTGTTGACGCATTTGTTCCGATGAGCTGGACGTCTGGGAGCGAGCAGCACGGGAAGGATCAGTGCCGCCAGGACGGCGCAAACCGCCACAATCACCAGCAACTCAGGCAACGTGAACGCTTGGCGGGGGCTGCGGTTGTGGCTCGAGCCTGGCGGGGGAGGCTGGGCTAATGCGGCTGGCCTGGAGGTGCGCATACGAGGGTTGGACAGGGGCGGGGGTGGAGCGTGTTGCCTGGGGTCGCTTTTGCGCCAAGAGGGGGGTGCGACCTGCCGGGCTCCGAGGGGGAGGGAGGCTCCGGCGGCGCGGAAAAAATTGTTGGGCGTTTCAAGCATTTCAAGATTTACCGGGTTTTTGTAGACTATTTTGCGTAAGTCGTTGGTAATTGGGGGTGGCGTTTCAAGTTTGGTTGAAACGTTTCAAGCGTTTCAAGCCCGTTTCAAGCTCGTTTCAAGCTCGTTTCAAGCTCGTTTCAGGGGTGGTTACACGTCGGAATGCCGGAGCGAACGGATGGCGGAGATCACGGAACCATGAGCGCGCGGAACGATGATTTGCAGGCAGAATGCTGGAGGAATCGATGAGCCCGAGGGCGGCGGGATCGTTCAGTACGCTGCGGAAGGCGGAGGACAGAGGATCTCGATCTGGAGGGAGATCGAGTGATCGGAGCGGCGGCGTGTTCATGGCGGTTAGTCTACATTGTTTCTGAGCGAGAAAATCTCATGGTTTTTTAGAATTATCAAATAAATTTTATATTACGTGTAGACTTTTGTGTCTAAGTAGCGGAAAATCAGGTCCATACGAAGACAAGATATTTGCGGGGAGGCTTGGGTTCGTGGAGGCGAAGGGGAGGCGTCCTTTGCCATCCGAGCCGGCGGGCGGGACGCCCGCCGGAACAGGCGAGACGCCTGTTCTCCCCCGGGAGGGGAGAGAGGCGGCTTGACGGGGGGAGGGGGCGGGGCGAAGGGTGGGGCGTGTTTCGGGGGTTCGACGCGATTCTGAGGAAGGAGTTCATTATTGTGCTCCGGGATCCGATGACGCTGTTCTTCATGTTGTTTCCGCCGTTGATCGAGATGATCGCGTTCGGGTTCGCGCTGGACAACGATGTGAAACACATGGCGACGGCGATCTACGACGAGGATCGGTCGGCGGAGAGCCGGCGGCTGATCGAGGTGTTCCAGAATACGACGGCCTTCCGCGCGGTGCGGGTGGTGGCGAGCACCGAGGAGCTGGCGGCGACGATTCGGCGGGGGGAGGCGTATGTGGGGGTGCATATTCCGCCGGAATTCACGGAGGATTTGCACGCGCGGCGGACGGCGACGGTGCAGGTGTTGATCGACGGGTCGAGCTCGACGACGGCCTTGCAGGCGCTGAACACCTCGATGGGGGTGGCGCTGCGGCAATCGGTGGCCATGCTGCTGACGGAGAGCGGGCGGACGGCGCCGCCGATCGAGGTGCGGCCGCAGATGTTGTACAACCCGGCAATGCGGAGCCCGAACTTTTATCTGCCGGGGGTGATCGGCGTGGTGTTGCAGATCGCGACGACGTTCGCGACGGCGATGTCGGTGGTGCGGGAACGGGAGCGGGGGACGCTGGAGCAACTGCTGGTGAGCCCGATGTCGCGCTGGGGGTTCATGCTGGGGAAAATCATTCCGTATCTGGTGCTGGGGTTCGCGATGGCCATCGGGCTGTTCGTGTTCATGCGGTATCTCTTCCAGGTGCCGATCGCGGGGAGCGTGCCGGCGCTGCTGGGAACGACGCTGTTGTACATCTTCGCGCTCTTGAGCACGGGGCTGCTGATCTCGACGCGGGCGCAGAACCAGATGCAGGCGCTGCAAATGACGATGACGCTGATCATGCCGACGGTGTTTTTCTCGGGGTTTATCTTTCCGCGGGAGACGATGCCGTGGATTTTCTACGCGCTGGGGGCGGTGCTGCCGACGACATATTATATCGAGGCGCTCCGGGCGATTATTCTGCGCGGGGCGATCCTGCCCGATTATTCGCATCATCTCGTGATACTGGCGATCATGGGGGCGGTGTTGTTCGCGGTGTGCGCGCTGCGGTTCCGGAAGCGGGTGGCTTAGGCGGCAGGGCAGGGACGATGCGACCGGTATTCGATGCGATCGTGGTGGGGCTGGGGGGGATGGGTTCGGCGGCGCTTTTCCATCTCGCGCGGCGGGGTGTACGGGTGCTGGGGATCGACCGGTTCGCGCCGCCGCACACGGAAGGCTCATCGCACGGCGAGACGCGGGTGATCCGCGAAGCGTACTTCGAGCATCCAAACTACGTGCCGCTGGTGCAGCGGGCGTACGCGCTGTGGGAGGAATTGGAACGCGCCTCGGGCCGGCAGCTTTATCTCAAGACGGGCGGCATCATGATCGGCTATCCGGGCGGAACGATTGTGGAGGGGAGCCGCCGGAGCGCGCTGGAGCATCGTTTGCCGTTCGAGACGCTCACTGCCGCGGAAATTCGAGCGCGCTTCCCGGGCTTTCAGCCGAGCGCGGGCATGGAGGGAATTCTCGAACCGCGCGCGGGGCTGCTTTACCCCGAAGCATGCATCACGGCGCATCTCCAACTCGCGTCCCAAGCAGGCGCGACCGTGCAAACGAACGAGCCGGTGCGGGAATGGGGGGCCTCGAGCGCGGGTGTCGACGTGCGCACGGAGCAGGGGGTATATCGCGCGAACCGGCTGATCCTGAGCGGCGGCGCATGGATGCCGGAGCTGCTGCCGGGATGGGCCCGCCAGCTTCAGATCGAGCGGCAGGTGCTGCTGTGGTTTGAAGCCTTGCGGCCGGAACTATTCGCGCCGGAGCGGTTCCCGATCCACTTGTGGGAGTACGAGTCAGATCGATTCTTTTATGGATTTCCGGATTTGGGCACGGGCGTGAAGCTGGCGTTCCATCATCAGGGCGAAATCGGGCCGCGCGAGGCGCTCGGCGCGGAGGTGACGGAGGCGGATATCGAATCGCTGAGGGGCGTGGTCGGGCGGTACCTGCCGGAGGCGCTGGGGCGATATCTGCGCGGGACGGTCTGCCGGTACACAAACACGCCGGACGGGCATTTCCTGATCGACCGCCATCCCGCGCACGCGAACGTGGTGGTGGCGAGCCCGTGTTCGGGGCACGGCTTTAAGTTCGCGAGCGCGATCGGGGAAGCGCTGGCGGAGCTGGCCCTGGATGGCCGGCCCCGCCTCGATCTCGATTTTCTGAGCGGCCGGCGCCTGGGCTACTTCAAGGGCGAGTAGTCGGTCGGCACGAGGAATTCGGACTTCACGCCGCCGTCGACGGTCAGGCTGCCGTTCTTTTCGGAAGCGGATTTCGCGGCAATCCAATCCGGGTCCTTGCGGAAGGCATCGAAGGAGCGTTTGGCGGCGTCCTGGCTCTCGTGGGTGAGGAGATAGATCAAGGTGGTGTCGGCATCCTTCTGATCTTTCATCTTGGTCCAATAGATCAAGTTGTTCATGCCGTGTTTGGAGAAGAGCTTCAGAGTGTGGTTGCGGAAGCGGGCGTTCAGATCGCCGAGCTTGCCGGGAGGCGTGGTGTAGGTGCGGAGTTCGAAGATGCGGCCGCCCTTGGCTTCGATTTTCGGCACGGGCGAATAGTCGGTGCGTTCCAGGTGGAACGACTCGATCTTTTCCACGAGCTTGCCGTTTTTCTCCGATTCCTTGTGGGCTTTATGCCAGTCGGGATCGGCCATGAAGCCCTTCCAGGATTTTTCACGGGCCTCGCGGCTGGGGAATTCGAGGACGTACCAAAGCTTGCGCGTGGGATTCTCGCCGGCGGGCACCCAATAGCCGACATTTTTCATGCCGTGCTTCTCGAACAGCTTGAGGGTGTGATCGCGGAACCGGGCGTGCAGGCCGTCGAGCTTTCCTTCGGGCGCGTAATAGACGCGGACTTCGTAGACGGGAGCGGTGGATTCAGCAGCCATAGCGGTGGTGAGCGCCAGCACAGCCAGCGCGGCGAACAAGGCAAAGGTTTTCATAAGCATACGGGACGGCTCCGATGCAAGCGCAGGGAGCGGCGGGGGTCAAGCCTGCGGAGGGGCGGCAGCAGGGCAAACGCATCTAAAATCCGAGTAATTGGAGCAAATAGGCATGGTTCC
>CAYZKY010000080.1:0-28976 GCA_964478815.1 uncultured Verrucomicrobiota bacterium | reverse complement strand
CACTCCGGGGCTTCCCGCCGGAATGTAGACTTTTTGGGTGCCGGGAGGTGGGCAAGCGTGGTGAAGGGCGGGTCATTTTGGGAGCAGGAAGTCCTATTTACGCGGGTTTCGTGAGGGTAGGCGAGAACGTTGGCCGGTGGCAAGACGGGGAGCGCCGGGAGGGGGAAGGCTAGGGCCATTTGGCCGTAGAACCACGTTCCGAGGCGCTTCCCGGAGGAAGGGACACGGCGAGGCGGCGGGGTCGCGCGGCGGAGAATCGGAACAGGAGGGGCGAGGGTGTCGCGCCTGTTGTTCGGAATCGATCCGGGCGACCGCGAGTTTGGGGTCGCGATCATGGGGTATGGATACCGCCGGGGCGGCGGAGGCGCAAGAGGAGGTTGGGGGAATTGAGGGGCGAGGCCAGACGACCGCCGGAAATAATCCCACCCGCGGCGGAGGCCGGAGGAAAGGTCAGTTATAGCGGTCCGGGTCCAGGAGGGCGAGATCGTGACTGGGGCGTTCATGAGCAAGGAGTTCGGCGACGAGTTTTCCCGTAATGGGGCCAAGACTCAAGCCCATCATGGCGTGGCCGGTGGCGACGGTGAGGTTGGGGTAGCGGCGGGTGCGGCCGAGGTAGGGGAGGCCATCGGGCGAACACGGACGCAAGCCGCGCCAGGGGGTAATGCCGGCGAAGTCCTTCTCCTGGAATTCGGGATAGTACTTGGGCACCGATTTGATGATGCCCCGGACGCGGACGGGATTGATCGATTCGTCGAGCCCCGCCATTTCCATGGTGCCGCCGATGCGCAAGGTGCTACCCATCGGCGTGATGGCGATGCGGGCTTCGGTGAAAATGGCGCAGATCGAAGGAAGCTGGCGCGGCTGGGGCAGGGTAAGGCTGTAGCCCTTGCCCGCCTGCATGGGGAGGTTCAGTCCGAGCGAACGGGCGAGGCCTGTCGACCAAGCGCCGCCGCATAGGAGAAACTCATCGGCGGCGAAACGGCCACGATTCGTTCGGACGGCGGCGATCACATCGCCCGCGCCGAACTCGAAATCGGACACCTGGGTGTCGCGCGAGATGGTGACCTGGCCTGCGCCGAGCCATCGTTCGAGCGCCGTCATGAACTCCTGCGGCACGAGGTGGCAGTCCTTGGGGAAATAGACGGCGCCCGCGATATCCATCCGCACCTGTGGATCGAGCGCGGCGGCTTGGGCGGGCTTCAGCACTTCGGCCGGAACGCCGAGCGCGCGGGCCGTCGTGGCGGCGTGCGCCTCCTCGTCGAGCGCCGCCTGGGTTTTGCACAGCATGAGCAGACCCTTTCGCACGAGGCCGAATCCGCCGCCGGGCCTTTGGGACAGGGCATCGAAACAGGCCCGGCTGCCGAAATGGAGATCGCGCAGCAATGGAGCCGCCCGCGCCACTTGGGCGCGCGTCGAAGCCCGCCAGAAATTCCAGCCCCAGCGGAGCAGGTCCAAGTCCAGGCGCGGCTTGACGTAGAATGGAGACTCCGGGTTCGCCATCCATTTCAGGCCGAGGGCGACCGCTCCGGGAGCCGCGAGCGGCACGAAATGGCTGGGCACCACCATCCCGGCGTTGCCGTGCGAGCATCCGGCGTGGCCCGCCGGAGACCGGTCCAGGACGGTCACGGCGAAGCCGCGCTCGGCCGCGTAGAGCGCGCTGCACAGCCCGATCACGCCGCCGCCGATGATGACCACCGATTTCATGCTGAGTTCATTCGCTTTCCGCGCCGGGCGAACTGCATCCGAAGCCAGGAAAACATGGCTCGGGAAGCGCAGTCTGCGAGGGAATTGAAACGGGCGCAACTCCGACAAGCGCCTCCGACACGGAGCCTGCGGCGGGTCATTCGCGCAAAGGGAGAGTGCGGATGAGGAAATCCTGTTGCCGGGTTGGCGGGGGGTTTGCTATCCACTGTCGGGTAGCAAGGTTGGGGAAACGATCCGCAGGCGGGCGATTGGGCTCGCAGGCGGGAGGAGGCCCCGACCGGCGATAGAGAAACGATCAAACATCCACCACACACCCCATGACGACGGCGATTATTATCCTGGTAATTATCTTGTTTCTGGCGGCGGGGGCCGTTTCGGTGCTGTGCGTCCGGAAGATTCAGCCTGGGCGGGCCGGGGTGAAGACGGGGTGGGGCGGCGTGAAGGTGGCGTTCGACTGGATGGTGCGGGTGCCGCTGGTGCAAGGGTACGAGATCGTCGATATCTCAGTCAAAAAGATCGAGATTCAGCGGAAGGGCAAGGACGGGCTGGTCTGCCGGGATAATATCCGGGCCGACATCGTCGTGGCCTTCTACATCCGGGTCGAGGCGACGGAGGAGAGCGTCCGCAAGGTGGCGCAAATGCTCACGCCCGAGCGGGTTTCCGATATCAATCAATTGCGGGATCTGTTCGAGGCAAAGTTTTCCGAGGCGCTGAAGACGGCCGGCAAACAGATGGAGTTCCACGAGCTGTTCACGGAGCGGATCACCTTTCGGGATCAGATTCAAAATACCATCGGCAAGGACCTGGACGGGTTTCTCCTGCAGGACGTCGCCATCGATTATCTCGAGCAGACGCCGTTGGATCAGCACGATCCGAACAACGTGCTGGATAGCGAAGGCATCAAGAAAATCACCGAAATCACGCAACGCGAACGCGTGCTGGCGAACGAGCATTCGCAGCGGGCGCAAGTGCAGGTCGAGAAGGAAAACGCGGACGCGGATATCGCGAAACGCGAACAGAAACGCCGCAACGAGGAGGATACCGCCAAGCAGACGCGTGCCATTACCGAGGTCAAGGCGAACGAAGAGGCGGAGTCTCGGAAAGTGATCGAAGGCCGGCGGCAGGAAGTGGAAGCCAAACGGCTCGAAGCGGAGGAGGCCATCCGGTTGCGCACGGAGGACATGAACCGCGCGGTGCAGGAGCGGGAGTTTACGGTGCGCAAGGAGAAGCAGCGGCTCGAGCAGGAGGCTGTGCAAGAGGGGGAGGAAGCCCGGGTGCGGCGGGAGCGGACCGTCTCGCTGGCGGAGATGGACAAGGAAGTGAAGGTCGCCGAGGCGGCCGTTGAGGTCGAGCGGCGGCGGGCCGTCGTGGTCGCCGAGCAGAAGGCCGTCGTCCAGCAGGAGGAGGAGAAGAACAATATCGAAGCGCGCATGACGGCCGAACGCGTGCGCGAGGTGACGCTGATCGAGGCGGAGATGAACGCCAAGAAAGATCAGGTAGAGAAGGTCGTCGCGAGCGAAGCGCACAAGGACGCCGAGCGGAACATGGCCGAGGCTGAAAAGATCAAGTTGATCCTCGGCGCCGAAGCCGCGAAAGAGGTGTCGCTGCGCGATGCGGAACGTTTGCAAACGGTTGCCGATGCCGAAGCCCGCGCCTCCGACAAGCGCCGCCACTCGGCGGAGCAGGAGGCCGAGGGCGTCGTGGCGCGCGAGGCCGCGAAGGGTCTGGCCGAAGCGAAGGTGATTACCGCCAAGGCCTCCGCCCGGAAAGCGGAAGCCACCGCCATCAAGGACATCGGCCTGGCCGAAGCGGAAGTCGCCAAGGCCAAGGGCGACGTCCACGCAAACGTCACGCAAACGCAAGCCGAGGCGGAGGCCGAAGGGACGAAGGACAAGGAATTGGCGATCGCCGCCGGCATCGAAGCCCGGGGAGTGGCCGAAGCCAAGTCGATTCACCAAAAAGCCGAGGCGATGAAATTGCTGCACCAGGCCGGCCAGCAGCATGAGGAATTCCGGTTGCGCCTGGCCAAGGAGCGCGATGTGGAATTGGCCGCCATCCATGTGCAGCGCGACATTGCCCAGGCGAATTCGACTATCGTCGGCGAGGCGCTCAAGAGCGCGAACATCGAAATCGTCGGTGGCGAAAACGACTTCTTCGAGAAGGTGGTGCGCGCCGTGGGGACCGGCAAAGCCATCGACCGACTGGTGAACAACAGCCAGGCGCTTTCGGATATCAAGAACACCTTCTTCAACGGCGATCCCGCACACTTCAAGGAAGCGCTGCGCCAATGGGTGAAAGACTTCGGCATCCCGTCCGAGGATCTGAAGAACTTGACGGTGGCGGCCTTGATGGCTCGCCTGCTCGCATCAACGACCGATCCGAATCTTCAGTCCGTGATGAAGTCGGCTCTTGATTGGGCCCAAGGCGCCGGCTTGGCGCCGACGCCGGCCACCGCCGCCCTGAAAAGTTGATCGCCAGGCAGGCTACGCCGGGGCCGTGACGCGTTTGACCTTGATGCGCTTCTCGCCGACGCGGGCGCGGTTGAGCTGGCTGGCCGCCGCATTGGCGTTCGGTTCCAGGATATCCACGAAGGACTGCCGGGCGCGCACTTCGACGATCTTCATGGCGCTCGCTGGAAGCGCCGTTTCGCCCTGGATCAGGCGGAGAAGCTCGGGCGCGGTTTTCCCATGTTCGGCTCCGACACTCAGGCTCAACCGCACATGACCCTCCGCTACCGGAGGCAGCGGGGGCATGACGGGCTCGGGACGCGCCGCCGGTTTTTGGGCAGGAGCCTCTGCTGGCGTGGAGGTGGTCGCAACTGTCGCAGGTTCGGCGGGCGGTGCCACGGCGGCTGGAGCTGGCTCCACCGGCGGCGGCGGCGCGGCGGCGGCCCTCTCCGCTGTTGGAGGAGCAGCCGGACGCACGGGAGATTTCGCGGGTGGCGCAGGACGTGGTTTGGGAACGGCCTCGACCCGCTCGCGGCGCGGGGGACCTTGGGGACGCTGTTCCCGTTGGCGATCGTCCCAGTTCCGCGCGTCGCCGGGGCGTTGCTCGGCGCGGCGCGGTTCGGCATCCGGCCGTGCGCCCGGAGCCCGACCCGCCTCCGCCTGGAGGTGATGCAGCAAAGCCGAGGCGATGTCGGTGGAGGAGAATCCCTCTTCGAGCAAGGTCTCCAGTAATCGATCCTGTCGTAGATACTCTCCGGACTGCAAGGTGCCGCGGAGTTTCTGGATGAACTGGTCCTGCCGGGCTTCGTCCACCTCGTCATGCGTCGGGACGCGACCGCGATGCACCCGGGTGCGGGTGTAGCGCTCGATCTGGCGGATTTGGAAGACCTCGCGGCCAGCCACGAACGAAATCGCCCGGCCGCTGCGTCCCGCCCGGCCGGTGCGGCCGATGCGGTGGACGTAATCCTCGACGTCGTACGGCAGGTCGTAATTGAAGACAACCTGCACGTCATCCACATCGATGCCCCGCGCGGCCACATCGGTGGCCACCAGGAATTCCAGGCCCGAACGGCGGAATTTGTTCATCACGCGGTCGCGCATGCCCTGCGTCATATCGCCGTGGAGGCGGTCCGCGGAGTAGCCCTGGGCATTCAGGTGGTCGACCAGATCGTCGACCATTCGTTTGGTATTGCAGAAGATGATCCCGAGCTTGAGATCGTGCAGGTCGATCAAGCGGGTGAGCACCTCGATCTTGAACCGCCGATCCACTTCGTAATAGACCTGCTCGACCGTCGGCACGGTCATGGCCTGCTGTTCGATCCGGACTTGCTGCGGATCGCGCGCGTACTTGCCGATCAATTCCTGAATCGCGCGCGGCATGGTGGCCGAGAAAAACACGGTCTGCCGCTCGGCGGGGACGGCTTGCAGAATGACTTCGATATCGTCGCGGAACCCCATGTCGAGCATGACATCCGCCTCGTCGAGGATCGCCATCTTGACTTTGTCGAGCCGCAACGTGCCGCGCCGCATGTGATCCATCAGACGGCCGGGCGTGCCGATGACGATCTGAGCCCCTTGCTTCAGGCCGTAGTACTGCCGTTCGTACGATTGGCCGCCGTAGATAGGCAGGGCATGAATGCCGCGCTTGAACAGGGCCAGTTTATGCACTTCTTCGGAGACCTGCACCGCGAGTTCGCGAGTAGGGCAGAGAATCAGCACCTGGACAGCGCGCAGTTGGGTGTCCACTTTTTCGATGGCGGGAATGGCAAACGCGGCGGTCTTGCCGGATCCGGTCTGAGACTGGCCGACGACATCGCGCCCTCCCATCAACACGGGAATGGCCTCGGCCTGGATCGGCGCGGCTTTCTCGAAGCCGAGCTTGTCGATGGCTTTGAGCACTTCGGCTGAAATGCCGAGTTCGGAAAATAGTCTGGTGGTCATGGTGTGGTTCCCTCCGCGGGATGGGCGGATGGACGCGCCGGGCGCGGCCGCAGGGACGTTATCCTACACCCTTTTAGTATTTCGCGAGGAAAAATCTGCGCGCGACCACAGCCGCGGGGGAGCAGGCGGAAGCGCGTTGCTGCGTTAAACAGACCGGAGTGGTCGGTTTCAGGTTCGCACTTCCATCCGCATCAAACCGGACGGACGGAGTTCCCATATCCGGCATTCCGAATCGCTTCATCGCACCTCCCGCCCATCCACCACCATTCGCACAAATCCACCGCAATCCACCACTCTTCACCACAATCCACCACTCCCTGTTTCTGACCGCATCGAGACGCGTAAGTATTTGTCTACCAAATGTATAAGTTCACATTGATTTCGCAGCGTTCCGCCGATCCGCCACCATCCACCACTCCGGAGTTTTTCTTCACCAGTCGCCACTCCCCAAGTTGCAGAACCCCGATTTTCTGAATTTGACATTCCATCGCTTCGTCTCGTACAACACGTCAATCCTGATTGTATGAACGAGACCGCTGATAACCGCACGTCGCGCCGCGACTTTATTAAAACCACGGGCACTTTGGCCGCCACCTCGGCGCTGGCCGGGCTGGCCCTTCCCCATGTCCATGCCGCCGGCAGCGACACCGTCCAGATCGCCCTCGTGGGCTGCGGCGGGCGCGGGACCGGCGCGGCCAGCAATGCGCTCTCCACCAAGGGCGGCCCCACCAAGCTCGTCGCCATGGCCGATGTGTTCGACCACAAGCTCAAGGGCAGCTTCAACGCCTTGAAGCAGCAGCACAAAGATACGGTCGACGTCCCCGAGGATCGCAAATTCCTCGGCTTCGATGCCTACAAGCACGCCATGGATGCCCTCAAGCCGGGCGATGTCGCCATCTTTACCACGCCGCTTGCCTTCCGCTGGGTCAATTTCCAATACGCCATTCAGAAGGGCCTCCATGTCTTCATGGAAAAGCCCGTCACGGCTGACGGCCCCACCAGCCGCCGCATGCTCGCTCTCGGCGAAGAAGCCTCGAAAAAGAATCTCAAGGTCGGCGTCGGCCTCATGTCCCGCCACAGCCGCGCCCTGCAACAATTGCACGCGCGGGTTCAGGACGGCGAGATCGGCGATATCGTGCTGATGCGCGGCTACCGCATGCACGGCCCCGTCGGTTCCGCCTTTTCCACCCGCTGGAACGGCACGCCCAACAGCGAATTGCTCTGGCAGATCCAGCGCTTCCACAGCTTCATCTGGGCGAGCGGCGGCTGCTACAGCGATTTCTACATTCACCACATCGACCACTGCTGCTGGATGAAGAACGCCTGGCCCGTCAAAGCCCAGGGCGTCGGCGGCCGGCATTACAAGACCGATGCCGACGGCAAACCCTACGTCGACCAGAATTTCGATTCCTACTCCGTCGAATACACCTTTGCCGACGGCACCAAATTCCTGATGGACGGCCGTTGCATCGTCGGCGCGCACCCGATCTATTCCAGCTACGCCCACGGCACCAAGGGCAACGCCATCATGTCCAAGCAGGGCGATTGCGGCATGCCTTCCAGCACCTACAAGGGCCTCAGCCCCACCAAGGAAAACCTCATTTGGGAATCGAAAGTGGCCCAAGGCGAGCGCGATCCGTACCTCAACGAGTGGAACGACCTGATGGACGCCATCCGCAACGACAAGCCGTACAACGAGACGTCCCACGGCGTCAACGCCAGCGTGGCCACCTCCCTCGGCCGCATGGCCGCGCATACCGCGCAGGAAATCACCTTTGAAGAATTCCTGAATTCCGACCACGAGTACGCCCCCGGCATCGACAAATGGACCAACGATTCCCCGCCGCCGCTCGCCGCCGGCCCGGACGGCCGCTACCCCATCCCCATGCCCGGCGTGCTCCGCAATCGCGAATTCGGCGAATCCGTCGTCTAACGCGGTTAGCCTCAGATCTTTTGCAAAGCGGCGGTGCCTCACCGCCGCTTTCTTATTTATTAACCGGCACTCGCTCGCTTCGAGTATCGGTGCCCAAGCACGCTGTTGACCGGGCTTGGAATCCGCCAAGGCCGGGCGACGGGATTGCCGAGCCGGGCAGAATCGGGCAGGATCGGCGGCATGGCTTCAGTCCCGCTGAGCGAAGCGATCCGGGCGGAACGGTTCACGACAACGGTCTGGCCGTTGGTCCAAAGCGCTGGTGACCCGATGAACGCGGAGTCCAGGGACTCCCTCGCGCGACTGTACTGGGGACCGATGTACGCCTACGCCCGCCGCCGGGGAGAGTCGAGGGAGGAGGCGGAGGAGGCGGTGCAAGCGGTGCTGTCGCGGGTCTTTCACGATGGAACGCTGGCGGCGGTGGAACCGCCCGGGAACGACAGCGGGAACGGACAACGGGGCAAGTTCCGGAGCTGGCTGCTAACCTGCCTGGAGCATGGGCTGCGTTCCCGCGCGCGCTGGAAAAAGGCCCAACGGCGGGCGGCGGCTCGCGACGCCGTGCCGCTGCACCTCGCGGATGTAGAAGCACGCCTGGCCACGGCAGCCGGCACCACCCTCTCCCCGGACGACGCGTACGTGCGCGAATGGGCGATCGGTTTGCTGGAAACGGCGCGGGAGACCGTCAAGGTCCGAGCCCTGGGGCGGAATGAGCTGGCCTTCTTCGAGTATGCAGCCGCGGCGCAAGAGGATGGGCGGGGCGAAACCCAGGTGGAGGCGGCTCGGCGGCTCGGCCTCAGCCACGATTCGGTGAAAAAGCGGATGAGCGGCTTCAAACGGGAAATGCGCTCGGCTTTTCGGAAAGCGGTGGCGGCCACGCTGGCTCACCCGGCCGAGCGGGAGATTGACGAAGAGATCGCATATCTGCGGCGCGTCCTGACGACGCTGCCGCCGCGCGGCGGTTAAGGAGACACCGATGTCCAAGGCCCCATCGATCTGTCCGAAGTGCGGCGCCGCGATGGACTGGCGCAGCCAGTGTCCAGCCTGCGCGTTGGAGGGGATGCTCTCGGGAACGGCGGGAGAGGAGGAAATAGCGCGAGTGGGCAAGTACCGGCTGATCGCCGAGCTGGGGCGGGGAGGGATGGGCCGCGTGTGGCGTGCGCGGGAGGAGGGGCTCGGCCGGGAGGTGGCCTTGAAGACGCTGAATGCCACCTGGCATGCCGAACCCGCCGCCTGGTCCCGAATCCGGCGCGAAGCCGAGATCCTGGCCCGGCTGCGGCATCCGGGGGTGGTTTCGATTTACGAGGCCGGGGAGGCGGACGGCGAAGTGTACCTCGCGATGGAGTACGTGCCCGGAACCAATCTGGAGGAGCGGCTGAAAACCGGCCCGCTGGAAAACCGGCAGGCCGCGGAATGGGTCCTGGCTCTGGCCGACGCGGTCGAGCACGCGCATTCGAAAGGTGTGCTGCACTTGGACTTGAAGCCCTCCAATGTGCTCCTCGATGCGGAACGCCATGAATCCCCGCGCTTGACGGATTTCGGCATCGCCCGGTGGATTGGGGAGGGAGCGGCGGTTCCGGCGGCGGTGACGGACCTGGCGGGAAGCCTGCCGTACCTGGCTCCGGAACGCCTGGCCAACCCGCGCGCCGGAGCCACGGCGGCGGCGGATATTTATGGCCTGGGCGCGATTCTGTACCGCTGCGTCACCGGTCACGCACCGATCGAGGGAGATGCTCCTGAAATATTGACGCAGCGGGTGATCGAGGGTTGCATTCTGCCTCCATCCCGCCGAGGGGTCTCGATTCCCGCCGCGCTCGAAAAAATCGTGATGAAATGCCTGGCGCGGGAACCGCAAGCCCGGTACGCGACGGCGGGCGAACTGCGCGACGCGCTGGCCCGATTCCTGAAGACGCGCTTCGGTGCGTTTTGGCCGCCCAGGCGGATGTGGCTGGCCGCGGCGGCCATCGCGCTGTTCGCTGTCCTGGGAAACGAATGGCGGAAGGAGCACCGCGAATCGCAGGCGCAAGAACGAACGATGCTCGCGCTGACAACGAACTGGCCGCCCGGCAAGCCGGAAATACGGCGTGAGGTTCATTTGCGCGCGGGGATTGTCTGCCGGGTGAAGTTCAGCCCGTCGGGCCGCTGGCTGGCCTTGGGCGACACGAGCGGGTTTGTCCTGGTAACCACGGCGGATGGCCGCGAAAAAATTGGGGAATTCGCGATCCCCAGCCAAATCCGGGATTTTAGCTGGAGTGCCGACGACCGATGGCTGGCGATCGGCGGCATCGAGGGACAATTCGCCATCTGGGCCCCCATTGCTTCCCCGCCCCCCGCTTGGTCCGGCACTAATTCGTCCCGAGTGGATGTGCTGGCGTTTTCCCCCTCCGGCGAGTTTCTTTATGTGAGCGGCCTGGATGGGCGGGGTCATTTGCATCATTGGGATGGCAGGGCGCTCCGGCCGGCCGCCGAAATGCACCACTCTGGCGCGCCGTGGGGTGCGGAGTTCGCACCGGATGGGAGGCGCCTTCTGGTAAGCACCGATGTGGGCCAAACGACCTTGTGGCACGGGGAAACAGGTGTGCTGGTCAAAGAGCTCAGTCGCACGGGTTCCCCCCAAGCCGGATTCAGCCCAGACGGCCGGGCGGCGGCCCTGATCTGGCGGGATGAGGATGGAACCTGGGCGTTGCGCGTGTTCGATACGGCGACCGGCGAGCCAAGTCCCATCCGGAGGTCCGTGGGGAGTTCCGGAAACGTATTCTACTCTCCCGATGGCGGGCGGATCGCCCTGCACTTTCGCCGGGAAGTCCACCTGCTCGCGGCGGACACGCTCGAGCCGATCTGTCCGCCGCTGCCGCAAGCGCCCGACAGCCTGTATTTCGAGTTCACGCGGGATGGGCTGACCTGCGCCACCTCGGGGCATGACTTGAAAGTGCAAGTCTGGGACGCGGTCACGGGCCAGATGCTGGTGGAGCCGTTCCCCAACCCTTACGTGCAATGGTTGACCCGCCTGAGCCCGGACGGGACGACGCTGGTGACATGCAACGAAGCGAATTTCGGCAGATTGTGGGATATCCGGCCGCGCTGGCCTAAGGTGGTGCGAGATCAGGATGAAGCCGTGGCCCTCTTCCGCCGAGCAGGCACACTGCCGGCCTTGCGCCTCGCCGCCGGACTGGCCCCGCAGGATCGGGAGATTCGGCAAGAGCTGGCAGAGCGCCTGTGGCGAGAGGGAGCCGGATGGACAGTCCGGTTGGCTGAGCATCTCGCGAATCAGGCGCAATAAATTTTCAAAAATAGTTCGGCACTTTTGGCGGCCGATGGCGCGTTACGATTTGGATGCATGGATCGCGCGCCGGAAAGCAGCCGTTTTCGAGAGGGGCCTTGGCTGGCCGAACTCGCAGGAAGCGGCTTGGAGCATCGACGGCAATCGTCACTATTAATTTTAATTTCTTGTTGAGTCGCAGGAAGCGGCTCAAGATTTGTTCTAACCAACATGAATAAGGCAAAAGACTGGCGAAGATGGCTGGCGGCCGGATGCGCGGCGTGGGCGGTGGTGTCGACCGCAGCGGTCAGCGAGAATCATTTATCCGCGGTCAACGCGACGATCCCCGACTTCGGCATTTCGGGCGGAGCGCCCAGCCTGTTCCCGCTAACGGTCGGCGGAACGATTGACTCGATCGACGATCTGAATGTGCGGCTCCTGATCGAGGGCGGGGCGAATGCCGACCTGACGGCGTATCTTCTTTTCGGGGACGATCCCACCGATCCCTTCGCGGTCCTTTTGAACCAAATCTCGGGGGCGACTTCCGGCATGGATGTTTGGCTCGACGATCAGTCGGCCTACGATGTGCAGGCCGCTGGCGGCGCGGGCCTCCTCTCCGGCATCTTCCGCCCCGCCGGGCCGGAGTTGCTCGGCGTTTTCAATGGTCTCGATCCGCGCGGCAAAACCTGGTACCTGGCCATCGCCGATAATAGCGATGGGGCCGAGAGTCTGCTGCTCGAGTGGGAACTCCAAATCAATGGCCCCTCCACCCCCCAGGTGCCCGACACTCTCGGCCACGCTTGGCTGCTTGGGCTGGCGGCCTGTTTTTGGATTCGCGTCCAGAAGGGCCGAATGGCCACGAATTGAACTGTTTTGAGCCGTAATTAGAAGTTGCGACTTTGCCAGGAACCCACCTGGTCACTGCCTAACCAGCAAAGCAAATCAGATCATGCACCTTAGATTCCCTCAAAGGAAGGCATTTCATGTGTTCGCGACCGTTCTGTTCAGCCTTGCGGCGTTGGAAACCTTCGCACCCCCTCTATATCCCTCTGAGGCGAACAACCAATTTGCCGATGCAATCCAACTTTTTCCAGGCGACAGCGTAGTGGCAGGGGACAATTACCAGGCAACCAAGGAGGCTGGAGAGCCCAGTCACGCTGGAAACGCCGGCGGAGCGTCGGTCTGGTTTCGGTGGATAACGCCCTTCGGCGGCTGGGTCCAGATCGATACGCTGGGCAGCTCGTTCGATACGCTGCTGGCTGTGTATACGGGGAGTGCCGTTGACGGATTGTCCTGGGTCGCGTCCGACGATGATGGCGGCGGGAATTTTACGAGCCGGGTATTTTTTAACGCGGAGGCGGACGTGGAATATCGCGTGGCCGTCGATGGCTACAATGGGGACACCGGAACCTACATGTTGCGCGTCGTACAAGGAATTCCCGGCGATACGTTTGCGTTCCGTCAGCCGATCAGTGGGCCGGCTAGTTTTATTCATGGCAGCAACCTTGGGGCGACGCTGGAGCCGGGCGAGCCGAACCACGCGGGCCAGGCCGGAGGGGCTTCCATGTGGTGGAGTTGGGTCGCACCCGCCGACGGCGAGGTGACGATCGGCACGCATGGGAGCGGTTTCGACACACTTCTAGGTATCTACACCGGCACCGTGCTCGAGGCGCTGATTCCCGTGGCTGCCAGTGACGACGAAGGAGGGAGTTTCACGAGCCAAGTCACTTTTCCGGTGGCTGCGGGGGTGGAGTATCAGATCGCGGTGGACGGGTATCTCGGGGCGATGGGCGCGATCTATTTGTCGCTCGATTTTCAAGAGGTCTCCGTTGGCGATTTGGGGGCGGGGCTGGACACGACGATCCCTCTCTCGAACAGCGGGACCAGTAACTGGCGGTACGACAATTCGGATAGCCACGATGGCACCGATTCGATCAGCGCTCGCATCGGGCCGTACGGGTATGCGGTTTTGGACGCGACGGTCGCCGGGCCGGGCTTCCTTTCCTTCTACTGGAAAGCGCGATCGATCAATTCCGACAGCATTTTTCTCGTGCTGATCGATGGCGAGATTCAGATTTATCGGAGCTACTTCGATGACCTGTGGCACGCCACGACTTTAAGAATCGACGACGGTGCGCACACCATCAGTTGGGCCATCACGAATCCGTCCGGGCTGTCTGAGGGAAACGACTTGGCCTGGCTGGACGAACTCATTTTCGAGACGGAAGGCACCGAGATCCCCCTGGTGGCGGAAGCTGTCGATGCGCCAGACACCCGGTGGTTCAGCCCCGGCCACAACCGCTGGCAGATTGTCAATGACCCGTCGCATCTGGGGGGCGATGCTGTTCGGAGCGGCACGGTCGATGAAGATCAAAGTTCCTGGATCCAAACCGAGGTGACCGGTCCGGGCATGGCCAGTTATTGGTGGAAGACTTCCAGCCAAAAGCGGGAACAGGGCAAACAGCCCGGGCAGGACTCCGATGAGGATTTCCTGGCTATCCAACTCGACGGGCAGGAACTCGATCGCATTTCGGGCCGGGGCGAGTGGAGCCAGCGCAAGTTCTATGTGCCGCAGGGCGAGCATTCCTTAAGCTGGGTTTACCAACGACAATATGTTTTCAGCGCCGGACTGGACACCGGCTGGCTGGACGAATTTTCGTTCGTCTCCGGCGAGGCGGCGGCCGCTCCCTTTATCAACCAGCAGCCTGAAGACCGCTTCGTTCTGTCGGGCCGCGCTGCCGTCCTTTCGGTAGGGGCCGCGGGTAGCCCGAATCTGGGCTTCCAATGGCTGAAAGATGGCGAGGAGATACCGGGGGCAAACGAGAGCCAGTTGAGTTTGAACTCCACCATCCCCGAACAGTCGGGTGAATACCAAGTGCGGGTTTCGAACAATGCCGGATCGGCCCTCAGCGAAGCCGCGACACTAGTAGTGCTCACCGATGATTCGCCCCTAGAGCTGGCGCGGTACACGTTCGACGGCCACGCCCAAGACGTGCTGGGAAAAGCCCCGGCCGGGGATATCGACGGCACGACCTTTGTCGGGAATGCACTTAGCCTGAACGGGCAGTACGATTATGGCGTCACTGGCTTCCGGGCGGTCTTCGCCATCCCCGAGCTTCTTTACGAATCGTTTGCGGTCGCGGTGGATTTCAAGCCGAGCTGGTCGACAGGAGTCCTTTTGATGGGAGGACAAAGTTACCGCTGGTTCGGGCTGCGCATCAACAATGGGCTGCTCTCGATCGGCTTCAACCAGTTTGCGTTTACGCGCCAGTTCAGCGAGGGCCATGTGGAGGTTGGCGAATGGAATCGGGTGGCGGTATCGTTCGATCTGGCCGCGCGCCGCGTTCGAGTGCTCTTAAACGGCGTTGCGCTGCCGGAGGTCGAGTTGGAAGCGGAGTTCGTCCTGAACGTCTTGCAAGCAGGGGCGAATTCGTCAAAAGAGTTCACCTTCACCAATTACAGCAACGGCGAGGCCTACGAAGGGCTGGCGGACAATCTCCGCGTGTTCGCCCGGGCGCTGAATTTTGTGGAGCTTCGCCAGATCTTCCTGCCGGACTTGAAGATCGAGGAAGTGTCCGCGACACCGGGAGACGCCTACCTTGGCGCACCTTTGGAGATCGCTTGGACCGTGCGGAATCTGGGCGGGATCGCGGCCATTGGACCTTGGACGGAGCGTGTGACCTTGCTTCAGGAGCCCGCGGCAGGCTCGCCAATCTTGCTGGATGCCATTTCGGCCCCTCAAGGTGCGATTCTTCCAGCGGGCGGCGCGGTCTACCGTTCCGTGAGACCTCCGACTCCGGCCCCAGCTGATTTCCCGGCGGGAACCGCGCGCATCAAGGTCGCGGCCAACGAGGATCGATCCTTGAACGAGGCCAATTTCGACAACAATCAAGCTACGAGCGAAGAGATCGTTCTCCGAGATCCGCGGCCGGACCTGCAATTCTCGGAGGTAAACGTGCCTAGTCTTGTCCTCGCGGGAGGCCAGGCTTCGCTCACTTGGAAAATCGCAAATCGCGGCCACGATCCTATTCCTGGAAGCTGGAAGGAATCCGTGTATATCTCGGCCGATTCCAATGGTGCCGGGGCGCAGTTGATCCAGACACTTGATCGATCCGGACCATTGCTGAAGGGACAGGAAGTGGAAGCGAGCCTCTCGGCGACGATCCCAGTCACGCTGGCAGGCACTTACTATTTGATCATTCGAACCGATGTGGAGAATCAAGTCGCCGAAGGCAGTGGCGAAAACAATAACACGTACACAACAGGCCCAATCGAAGTCCGCAACCAGGACCTGGCGGTGCAAAACTTTTCCGCAAGCGCCGCGACCGTCGCCTTCGGCGGCTCGCTCCCCGTTTCGTGGGGCGTGCGAAACGTCGGCACGGCCCCCATCGATGTCGACTGGGTGGATCGGGTCTATCTCTCGGTCGCGGCCGATTCCATCGCGGGGGCGGTGCTTCTGAGCACTCAAAGCCACGAGACCGGCCTGCCGGCTGGCGAAAGTTATTCCCGCGCGCCCACCCTGGCGCTGCCTGCGTATGCCAACCAAACGCTCGGCACGTACTACCTGATTCTTCTCTCGGATGCTGAAGGAGCCGTCACGGAACCAAATGAGAGCAACAATCGCACCACGTTGCCGATCACGCTCACCGCGCCGCCTAGCCCGGATTTGCAGGTGCGGACGGTCATCGTCCCGGCGGTGGAAATGCTGCCAGGCGCGTCGGGCGAGCTGCAATGGACGCTGGAGAATGCGGGGAACGCGTCGGCGACAGGGTCATGGAACGAGACGATTTACGTGTCGTCGGATGGCCTCATCGGCGGCGATATCGTGGCGGGTACGGTCACGTTTGACGGGCCGCTCGCCCCCGGCGGTTCGGTCGAGCGCACCGGCCAGTTCACCATTCCGTTCAACGGGCCTCTCGGGAACCTGTATCTGGTGGTGCGCACCGATTCCGACGGCGCAGTCGTCGAGCAAAACGAGATCAACAACGCGGAAATCTCGGTAATCCCAGTGGCGGTGCCCGCGATTCTTCAACTTGAAATTCCGGTGGCGCAGATCGCCGAAAATGCTCCGAATCAAGTCGTGCAGGCGGTCGTTTCCCGCAGCGGGCCGACGCTGGGGGTTTTGCATATTACCGCCACAAGCACCGATCCCTCGGAAGCTGCGGTGCCGGCCTCGGTGACGATTCTGTCCGGGCAGGCGTCGGCAATCCTGCCGGTGACGGTGCAAAAGGATGGCGTGGTCGACGGCCCGCAACCCGTCGCAGTGTCCGTTTCGGCGGCGGGCTTCCAGCCGGCGTCCGTCGCGCTGACCGTGCTCGATTCCGACGTGCCAAAATTGACAATGGCCATCGCGCCCGGCGCTCTGTCCGAAGGCCAAACGGCCACTGGCACCATCACACGCGATTATGTCACGTCGTCCCCCTTGACCGTAAATCTGGCCACTACGGGATCGAGCGATTTGCAACTCCCCCCTTCGGTGATCATCCTGGGAGACCTCGCCGAGGTGACTTTCTCCATTGTGGCCGTTGACGACGATCTCACCGAATCGTTGGAAACCCATTCTATCACCATTTCCGCGGTGGGATTTGTGGGGGCCGCGGCCAGCATTTCCATCGCCGCGAACGATGACGCGGAAATCCAGTTGACCAGCGATCGCGCTGCGATTTCGGAAGGAGACGGACCGCAGGCGGCGCGCCTGACGGTTTCTCGTATGGCGGTTACCTCGCAGCCGTTGACCATCCAGCTCGAAAGTTCAGATGCCACCGCGGCCCAGGTCCCAAGAACGGTCGCGATTCCCGCGTTCAAGGCTTCGGCCAGTGTCCCCGTGGCTGCGGTCGATGACGAGCTGGTGGATGGTGCCCAACCTGTCCAAATTTCCGCGCGGGCCATGACACCCGCGGGCGAACCCGGCTCGTCCGCCAATCCCCTCCTCATTCAGGTCGAGGATGACGATGGCCCAACCCTCAAATTTACCGTGACTCCCGGAATTGTACCAGAAGACCGGCCGGCCGCCGCGATCGGGCGCGTTTCGCGCAACACGAGCACCGCTCAAGCTCTATTGGTAGCACTGGTCCGGGATGCGCTGGGCGAGGTCAGCTTGCCGGCTCTCGTCATCATTCCGGCGGGGTCGGTTTATGTGGAATTTCCGATCGATACGCTCGAAGACGGCGTGCCGGACGGCGATCAGCGAGTGACGCTCACCGCCTTGGCGGACGGCTACACCAGCGGCACGGCCGTCATCATCGTCACGGATGAGAATCGTCCCGATCTGACCATATCCGGGATAACTGTTCCGGCTGCCGGCGTAGCCGAGGGCTCGATTTCCGTCACTTACCGGATATCGAACGAGGGCTTGTTGGCGGCGGCGGGACCATTTTGGCAGCGAGTGTTCCTCTCGCGGGACTCTTTACTGGGCGACGACATCCTGTTGAACCAGTTTTCCTTCGGCGGAGAGCTGCCGCCGGGTTTGCACATCGATCAAACGGTTCAAGTGACTCTCCCGCTGGAACCCGGCGACTATTGGCTGGTGGTGGCCACGGATGCTGAGGATGCCATTCATGAGACGCGTGAAGACAATAACGCGGCCGTCTCCCTGGCCAAAATTCCGGTGGGGAACGCTTACTCCGCGCGGGTCGAAGCCGCTTTCGAGACCGCGTTGTCGGGAACGCCTGTCCCGCTGTCGGGCGAAGCGGTGCTGGCCGAAAGTGGGCTTCCAGCCCGGTTCGTCTCCGTGCATATCCATATTCTGCTGCGGGATACCGAACGGATTCTGGCCGCCATCACCGACGGCAATGGCCAATTTTCGACGACGTTTCAACCCTTGGCCGGCGAAGGGGGCCGCTACCGGATCGGAGCAGCGCATCCCGGACGGCGGACGGTTGAGGTTCAGGACGAGTTCACGCTCATCGGCCTCCGGTTCGATCCTGCCAACTTGTCGGTCACCTTGGTCGAAGGCAACACCGGGTTGGCCACGGCGGCCCTGCGCAACTTGAGCGACATTCCGTTGTCCGGACTGGCTGCGTCGGTCGTCGAAAACCCGGTGGGGCTGGCGGTTGCGGCGCAATTGGGCTCCAGTTCGCTGCCGGGGTTAGGCGAGGCGGGCATTACCCTCCAGTTCGGAACGGCCCCGGCCACTCCGAATTCGGCCAGAGTCGTTATCCGGGTCACGAGCAACGAAGGAGCACAAGCGGATTTACCGGTCGAAATCGTCCTCGAGCCGCTCAAGCCGAGGCTGGTCGCCGATCCCTCGAGCTTGTCGCGCGGCATGCTGCGCGGCCAGCAAACGAGTTACGAATTCGAGGTCGTCAACCGCGGAGGCGCTCCCAGCGGGCCGGTCACCCTGCTGCTTCCCGATTTTCCATGGTTGCGGGTGGCGTCTGAGAACCCGCTGCCCTCGCTGCCGCCGGGTGGCTCCGGTCGGGTCGCCTTGCTGCTCTCCCCGGCTGCCGACCTGCCGCTGATTCAGTATGGCGGCACGCTCGTGCTGCGGGCGGCGCTGCATAGTTTGGCGATTCCCTTCCAGTTCCGCGCTGTTTCGGAAGCGAAGGGAAACCTGGAAGTCATCGCGGAGGATGAGTTCACCTATTTCGCGGAAGGTTCGCCGCACGTTGCGGGCGCGGCGGTCTCGGTCTTCGATGCGGTCTCTGGCGATCAGGTTGCCGCCGGTCTGACCGATGCGGACGGGCGGTTCGCCGCGGCCGATCTGCCGGAGGGCTATTATCGGGTCGAAGCCACGGCGGAACGCCATAACGGCTTCCGGGCCAATATCCAAATCACGGCAGGCGATACCAAGGTGGTGCGCGCGTTCATGGCCCGCCAAACCGTACGCTACATCTGGACCGTCGAGGAAATTCAGATCGAAGACCGCACCCAAATCCACATCGAAACGGTTTTCGAAACGTTCGTTCCCGCCCCCGTCATCGTCGTCGACCCGATCTACGTGGATTTGTCGCCGCTGACCAGCCCTGGCCAGAAAATGCAGGTCAACTACAAAATCGCCAACCACGGCCTGATTGCCGCGCAGAACGGGAAGTTCCGCTTTTCTGAGCATCCGCTTTACCGGATTACCCCCCTGATCGAAAATGTCGGCACCATCCCCGCCAACAGCGAAATGACCGTGCCCGTTACGATCGAACGGCTCGGAGACGGCGGACTGCGAGCTTTCAACTTTTCCTGCAGTCCCTCCGGAGACTTCTATAGCCAGTGGCGCTGCGGAGGCAATGACATCGGTAACACAAGTGGTCTCGTATTCGGAGCCCCGGGTTGCGGCCGCAACCCTGACCTGCCTCAGAACAAGAAGCCCGAGGATCTGTCACCCGGGATCAACTGGTACTCCACTCCGGTTGAACTCACTGGAGATTCTTGCCAGTGCGACACGATTTGCCTCGACCCGGGACGCCTCGAATACGACCAGAGCGAAATCGAAGATATCAATACTTGTGTCGACACGGACCTCGTATTCCGATCTCCCCCAGTCACGCATTCCGGTGCCCGCATCAAGATTGTCTGCCCGGATGGCAGCATCGAAGAAAAGACCATCTATGGGACGCCCGAGGAACCGGAATGGATCATCACGCCCCCGAGTCCGGAACCTAGAATCAAGGGAACCGGCTTCACTGCTACCATCTTCGCGCGAGTCGCGGGCAGGTATCAATGCCAGTTCTCATTCAAGAAGCTCCAGGAGCCCATCTTCGATGAGCTTCCATGTCAGCCGCCTCCCATCAGCATAGAAATGAGAGGAAGCGCGGGGAAAATGCGGTTTGTTACCCCAGCAGGCAACCCTGTCAAAGCCCCTAATTCGTCCGGCGATGGGAAGAACGAGTATACGTTTGACGATTCCAATGAAGGGACATTTACGATGTTCCTCAAAGCCAAACCTTGCGAGGGATTGAGTTCTCAGGAAATTGCCGATATAACAGATAAAATTCGTTTTCAAATTGATCCGATTGAGCAGGGCAATCCACTCAGCAATCCCCAATGGCTTACAGGAAACAATGGAAAAGCGATTTACAACGGAACGCATTGGATCGCTAGTGCTAAATTCATCGGGCTTCCAATTCTTAACGATTCTTTTGGGCGCAGGAGCGTTTTATTAAAAATAGACGGGACAAATGTAGAAATCGAACAGCCCTTTGAGTTGTTTTACTCTGCATGGGCCTTAAACAGTCCAGGTAGTCTTGGATATATTCCCAACTGGTTTGTATATTATCAACAAGCTGAGCACGCTGTCGACTATGAATATGACCCTAATCTAACAGGGAGAGGACTGACTGATGCAAGCTTTCCTCATCGCATTACGATAGGCAAATCAGTATTCATGGAAAACAATTATGTTCGGACAGTTTTTGATGAACAGGGAAAGCGCCGCGCGGTTGGCCATTCACAGAATTACAAGTATCTCCCAAGCTTCTTCGCTACTGTCCATCACGAGCGAGCGCATCGGATGGTTTTTGGAAACATTGGAAACTCTTCAGACTATGATGGAGATGGGCTGCTTGATCAGTTTGAGCTCTCGATCGGCACTGACCCTAGAGGCGGCTTCACGTTGTATGGGCCGTTGGTTTATGATGGCGACCGCATCGCATGCATATGGGATGACCCGCGATCCAAAGAATGCCACGCGGGCGATGGTGAGCTTTACGCTGCAAGCGTGGCGGAGCAACTCGGCTATGAAAGAGGGCTCCGAGAACGCGGAGTAAAGGATTGGGCCAATCCGGGTTCGAACGCGAAACCATGATAAACCAAACGATGAATATGCGCGTCGACTGCGAACCTGCGCACAAAGGAGGTCAAAAGCCCAGCCTTGAAACCACCTGGTTTGGTGTGTGCTTGCAGCTCGTCGATAGGATATTTCCGCAAGTGGCGGCAGTTGCTGCGGTAATTTTCGGAGGATTAGGTTCGATCCACCCTATCTATGGAGTGGAGTCGCAGATCGGCGTATGCGCCAAGGTGCGTTTGAATCTCACCCAAGATGCGGTTATGACGCGTACTGCATTTAGGGCGCGGCTGGAACTGACCAACGACGATCCGGCGATTTCGCTGCAGAGCATCGGCGTGCGGGTGGAAATAACGGATTCGGGAGGTTCCGAACAAGCTGATCGGTTTCAAATTCGTGCTCCAGAACTCGTCAATCTGTCCGGCGTCGACGGATCGGGCAATTTGGCGCCGCAGTCGAGCGGGTCGGCAACGTGGATCATCGTTCCGAACGATACGGCGGCACGGGCCGCGCCGACGGAATACTGGGTGGGCGGTTTACTGAGTTACTCGCAAGAGGGCCGTGCCGTCAGCATCCCGCTCGAGCGGGTGAAGATCACGGTGCATCCCGATGCGGCCTTGGACATTCATTATTTTTTGCAGCGGGATGTGTACGCCGACGACCCTTTCACCGAAGTAGTAGAACCGAGCGTCCCGTTTACTCTCGCGGTGCTCGTGCAGAACAACGGCGCGGGCGCGGCAAAGAGCCTGACCCTTTCCTCGGCGCAGCCGAAGATCGTCGACAACGAAAAAGGATTGCAGGTCGATTTTCGGATGGTGGCCACCGAATTGGACGGCCAGCTTTTGCCCACTTCGTCTTCGATCAATTTTGGCACGGTCGAGCCTGGCGAAATCTCGATCGCGCGCTGGCTGATGACTTCCACCTTGCAGGGGCTTTTCACGGAATACAAAGCGAGTTTCGAGCATGTCGATGGCCTGGGCGATCCACGGGTGTCGTTAATCAAAAGCGTGGCCATTCATCCGATGAACCATCTGGTCGAAGCCCTGGGGGCGCGGCGCGACGGCCGTCCGGATTTCCTGGTGAGTGACTTGACGGACGAGGCCGACCTTCCGGACACGATCTACCTGAGCGATGGGAGCCGGGAACCCGTGAGCGTGATCACCGAGGGCTCGGTCGATGCGCCCCCTTCGGCTGAGGCCCGCGAGGTCGAATTGGCCTTCGATCCGGAAGACGGCTGGGGGTATCTCCGCCTGCCCGAACCCTCGGGCGGGCAAATGACCTTAAGCCGGGCCGTTCGCTCAGACGGACTGGAAATCCCGGTCGGCGTCAATGTTTGGGCTACCGACCGCACTTTCGTAGGCATGGGTAAGCCTGCCGTTTATGAAAACATTCTGCACCTGCTGGACTACAACAGCACCGGTGCCTACACACTTTACTACGAGCCGCTCGCCGCGCCCGATCTGGCCGCGCCGCAGAGTGCCGTGGCCGCCCTGGCGTCGTCGAGCGACCCGCAGATTCCAGTCCAATGGTCCGGCAGCGATGGAGCAGGGCAGGGGATCGCCTTCTTCGACGTTTTCGTCTCCATGGACAACGGCCCGTTCCTGCCGTGGGTGACGAAGAGCACGCTGCCCGGCGCGCTCTACACCGGCGAGCCGGGCCATCACTACGCCTTCTACTCGGTGGCCACCGATTTCGCCGGGAACCGTGAGGCCGCTCCTGCTTCCGCCGACACGCAAACCACCGTTGGCGCGGGCAACACCGCCCCCATCCTCGATCCCATCTCTGCCCAAACCATTTCGGAAGGCGAAACGCTCCAGCTCACGATCCACGCCACGGACAACGATCTCGTCGGCAACGTCCTCACCTACACCCTCGAACCGGGCGCGCCGATCGGCGTCGTGCTCCACCCCGCCACCGGTGTCCTGATTTGGCCCACCGGCGAAACCCACGGCGGCGCTACCGCTACCATCGGCGTCCGCGCCACGGACAACGGCGTGCCCCCGCTCAGCGATGTCGAGAGCTTCATCGTCACCATCCTCGAGCAAAATACTCCGCCGCAACTCGACCCGATCCTGAACGTCATCGTTGCGCCCGACACTCTCGTTTCATTCACAGCCGTAGCCTCCGACGCAGATGCGCCCCTCCAGGCGCGCACCTTCAGTCTCGATCCCGGCGCGCCCGCTGCGGCCACCATCGATCCGGTCACCGGCCAGTTCTCGTGGACGCCCACCCTCGCGGACGCCGGCAACCACGCCATTACCGTGCGCGTGACCGATGCCGGCCAGCCGCCCCTCGACGATGCCGAGACTTTCCAGGTGCGCGTCGAGCGCCCGAATACCCCGCCCTCGATCGTCGGGGTGCCGCCGCTCACGGCCGAGCCGGGCCAGCTCTACACCTTCGCCTTCGAAGTCATCGATGCCGAGGGCGACGCCTTCACCATCGCCACGCCGGTCAAGCCCGCGTGGCTCAGCCTGATCTCGACCGGCCCCGCTACCGCCAAGCTCGAAGGCACACCCGCCGCGGCCGATGTCGGCCATCATCCCGTCACCGTCACCGCATCCGACGGCCAGGCCTCCAGCCAGCAAAGCTTCGTCGTCGCGGTGCAGGTCGTGCAGCATCCGCCCGTTGCCGTCGCGGACGACTACACCTTGCCCGAGGACACCTTGCTCGAGATCGAGTTGCCCGGTGTCCTCGAGAACGATACCGACGAGGACAACGACCCCCTCACCGCCGAACTGGTCGACGAACCCGCGCACGGCACCCTTGTGTTCCGCGAGGATGGCAGCTTCGATTACACCCCCGCCGCGAATTTCCACGGCGACGATTCGTTCACCTACCGCGCCAGCGACGGCGAACGCTTCAGCGAAGTCACCACCGTCGCCTTGAAGGTGAATCCCGTGCCCGAGACGCCCGTCATCACCTGGCCGGCGCCATCCCCCATCGTTTACGGGACGCCACTCTCGGAGAGCCAGCTTAACGCGGCCGCCGACCTGCCCGGAACGTTCGTTTACCAGCCTCCGATTGGGACCGTGCTGCATGCGGGCCTTGGCCAAACCCTCACCGCTGAATTCACGCCGCACGATCTGGTCGAGCATCGCCCGGCCTCCGCCAGCACCACCTTGGACGTGCTTCCAGCCCCATTGGCAATAACCGCGTTGGATCGGACCAAACTATACGGCGCTCCTCTGCCCGCTTTCGCTTACAAGATCGAGGGATTGATCTCGCCCGACACCGAATCCGTGCTGACCGCGCCCGTCTCCTTCGGCACCACGGCCTCCGCCGCATCGCCCGTCGGGCTATACGACATTGTTCCGTCCGGCACCGCGGCGGCGGATTACGAGATTACCTTCACGCCAGGCAAACTGCGGATCCAGCCAGCCTCTCTCACCATTTGGGCCGAAGACAAGAGCCGCTACTATTTGCAGCCGAATCCGGCGTTCACGGCTTTATACGAGGGGCTGCAACTGAGCGAAAGCCCCTCCGTCTTGCTCACGCCCGCGCTCTTCAGCACCTCCGCCGATGAGAATAGCCAGCCCGGAAAATATCCGATTAATGTGTCCGGCGCGACTGCCCAAAATTATGTGATCGATTTCATGCCGGGCGAATTGACGGTCGCCCTCCCGCCGCCGCCCGTGATTGAATTCTCTCGCTCCCAACTGACCTACGAGGAAGACGCCGGATGGATCTATCTGGATGATCAAGCCACCGTGCGGTTCGATGGAGCGCCAAGCTTCGCGGGATGGACCCTCCAGCTCGGCTTGCACGAGGCCACCCCCACGGAATCCATCGACCTCGACCCGCTGCCCGGTTCTCTCATCCTCGGAGCTTCGAATGACCTCCTGGCCGAAAATCAGACGATCGGCCAATTGACCAGTGATCCGTCCGATTCCCACACGCTGGTCATCCAGTTCACGGCGTCGGCCACCCTGGCCCACATTCAGGAGGCGCTCCGCGGCGTTGTCTATCGCGAAACCTCCCAAAATCCGGCCCCAGTCCCCCGTGTGTTCGAAGCGGTTCTGGAAGCCAGTTTTCCTTTGAACACCGGGCAGGATCATCTGCAGATTCTTCGCCAAGGTATCAACGACGCCCCCTCAGTTGAGGACGAGAGTGCCTCCGTCGATGCGGGCCGCACCTCGTCCTTTTCGCTGGCCGGTTTGCTCGCCAACGATGCCGACCCGGAAGGCGATGCGCTGGCGATCCTGGCCGTGATTTCACCTTCGCGGCAGGGAGGAACGGTTCAACTGGACTCCGCGCAGCTTCACTACACCCCCAAGGCTGGATTCACCGGAGCCGATGAAGTGCAATACATCGTCTCGGATATCTTCGGAGCCGAAACGGCCGGCGTGCTCCACCTGACGGTCCGTCCCGTCAATCGTCCGCCAATCCCCCAACCCGACAGCGCGGGCACTCTCGTCAACAAGCCGATCGCCATCGATGCTTCCAAGTTGCTCTTGAACGATGCGGATCCGGAGGGCCAGGCCCTCTCGGTGGTCGCCATCAGCAGCGTTTCCGCGAAAGGGGGCACCGCTCAACTCGCGAGTGGCGTGATCAATTACATGCCTCCGCTCAATTTTACCGGCCAGGACAGTTTTACTTACACCGTCGCGGATACCGACAACGCCCAAGCCACCTCGACGGTGGCCGTGACGGTAGCCGCCAGCTTTACCCTGGCCCCGACCTCCCTCACGCCCCAGCCCGATGGCAGCCTCCTGGTGCGTTTCATCGGCCGGCCGAGGCTGAATCACCTTGTCCAGGCCAGCGACGATGGCCAGAACTGGACGACTCTCGGCAATCAGACGGCCGCCATCAATGGCGCTTTTGCTTACACCGATCGGACCTCGCCGCGCCCCGCCACCCGCGCCTATCGTGCCGTGCTGCCGTAGCCGCGGCTGCTGGGTGCGATGGCAGAGGCGGACACGCTCCAAAGTCCCCGCGCACCGGGATACGTTGGGATGGGGCATGTGTTTGTCATCGAAGGTATTTTCGCCGATCCAATAGTTCTAAGTGGTTGATGGTGAATGGTTTCGGTTCTAAAATTGGCTGGTTTAAGGCGTGTATTTATGTGTATGTCGGTGTGTATTTACGTGTATGAACATGAATCAGCGATCCCCTGATGGGCCGGTCTGGACATGGCGGCATGGCTGGTAGCGGATCGTGAGGGGCAACTGATCATGGAACTGGCCGGGCATGAGGCCACTCCCCGCATATTGTTCCGGCACGATGACAACCGAACCCCATGCGCGCCCGCCCAAGAGCTGCATCCATCAGAGGAAACCGGCCTCGCGCTTTAGTTTGGGCACACTAGCCGATCCCAATACGGATCACTGTCCCGGCCCTCGCTCGCCATTCCCTTCCAGTTTCTCGCCAAAATCGACCTGCCACCTGAATTTCTGACGCCCGATTCAAGTGGCGTAAGACTTGCTTGCTGATATTTGGTTTCCTGCGTGGGGCAGGAAATTGGGTGGATAACATGGACTTTCGAAAGCCAGCACAGAGCACTGTGCATCGTTCTTTTATGTGTTTAGCGCATTTTTCACGACCTTTTGGCCACAAAAGGCTCGTGTTGGGTAAGTTTCTCGCAGCGGTCCTACTGACCCTCCCGGTTCTCCCCGTGAGGGCGCAAGACTATGTGCTCTACCGATTCCTCACCCGCAAGTTCGATATCGTCGTCACCCACCTGGCGTACGACCCTGGCACCAAGAAACTTTATGGCAGCAGTCCCGCCACAGCCACCGCGGCCCCCGACTCCATCCTCCAGATCGACCCGGACTCCGGTGTTGTCCTGGCCAACATCCCCGTCGGTAGCAACCCCGGCGTCCTCGCCGTGGATGGGGCCAATGGTTTGTGGGTCGCCCTGGATGGCGAAAGCGTCCTTCGCCGGATCGATCTGACCAGCCTGACGCCCGGCCCGAAACTTTCCTTCGACGCGACCAGCGCTTTCCGGCATATCACGCCATCGCCAGCAGACCCCAATGTCCTGGCCGTGAGCCGGCGTCTCACGAACGATACTCATTCCGTCTCGCTGATATCCTACGGTCAAGTGCTGCCCAACCAGGATTCGCGAAACGTCCACACGCTTGGCTTCCTGAATGAATTTGTCCTGTACGGCTCCGGCAGCGATTTGAATCGGTATATCGCCGGCCCCGACGGCATCACCTTCAATGATTCCGCCCGCTACGACCTCGGCCCATTCGAAGTCCTGGATGGCCGCTTGTACTTCCTTAATGGCGAGGTTTATCAGGCGAGCACCGGCACGTTCCTGGAAAGGCTCATTCCCGGGCCAGCCTCCTCCATTTCCATTAATCCACTCGAGTCGGCCGTCTACTACCTCTCTTCGAACGCGACCAGCCGCATCCTGCATCGGGTCGATCTCTCCACCAACCGACTGGACACGATTTCCGACTTGCCGGAGGTCGACGCCTCGGCCCGGAACCTCGTGACCTGGGATAAAGGCCGCGCCGCCTTCCATTCGGATACGGCCCTCTATCTGGTCGATCAACTGATCATCGTGCATGAGCCACCGGTCCTCAATCTAACCCAAACTTCCTCGCCGGATCCTGGAATCGCCACCTCGAACCTCGTGTTCTCACTGTCCCTGAGAAACGCCGGCGAGGGCCATGCCACGAATATTGTTGTCACGGTCGATTTTCTGACGCCCGACGAAATCCTATCTGCCGTCGCCCCCAAATTCACCCCGGCCATCGCCGGGCAGTCCGTGACCATTCCGATCAACGCGCTCAAGCCTTTGGTGCGCGCGGATATCGATATCACGCTACGGCTCTCCGGCCTGGCCAATGTGTCCGCTCGTGTGAAAGTGTATGGTGAAAGCCTCGCCGGAGGCGTATCTTCCTTCCAACGCAGCTATACCCTCCCCATCCTCCTGGCTCGCACCAATGGCCTAGTCACCGCCAATCTCGCCTCGAAGGACATGGGTTACGATTCCAAAACCGGCAAGCTCCTCCTCGCCAACGGTTCGGGAGGCGATGTCGTCTGGTATGTCCACCCTGAAACGGGTCGCATCGATTCGGTCAAGGCCGGCACCAACCAGGCCAAGATCGCCGTCGCTCCCCAAGGTGGGGCCGCCTATGTTGGAGCCTCCAATCTTCCCTTTCCCAATATCTATCCTTTTATCACGACAAACGGCCTCGAACTTCTCAAGCCCTACACTGCGGCCGGGACATTGATCGACCTCGCCATCTCTCCCGTTAATACGAAGCTCCTCGCCGTCGCGGATTCCAGCGGCGTCTATCTCAAGCTCAACCGCATTCACCTGCCCCGCGAAACCAGCACACCTGGCCTGATCGAGTTTTCCGAGGACGGGTCGCGCCTCTTCGTCCGCAATACTTCCTCCTGTTCCCTGAACGTCTACTCCAATACCCCCAGCGGCCTCATTCTCGATGAAACGCTCACCAACGCCGCCTGCCGCGATTTTCATATCAAGGATGGCCTGATCTTCTCCGATGCCGGCACCGTCTACGACATTGCCGCCCGCCAAATGATCGCGGAAATCCCGGGCCTGAGCGCCCAATCCCTCGTCTCCCCGGAAAGCGCCAATATCGCCGTGACCCTGTCCGTGGAAGCCGGAACCTGGGTGCTGCGCCGCGTACGTCTCGAGCCGCTTGCCGTGCTGGGCGAGGTGTTCGTTCCCAATATCCAGGGCTCACCGGCCAACCTGATCGCCTGGCGTGCCGGCTCCGCCGCTTTTCGCACCAGTTCGCAACTCTTTCTCGCCGCCATTCCCGCGCTTGAAATTTCCCTCAGCGCCCTTCCCACGGCTGAAGGACGGCTCGCCCTCACCTTCAATTCCACCATGGGCAGCACCTACCGCATCGAACAATCCGGCCAGCTTCCCGCCAGCGAATGGATCCCTGCCATCGATCACCTTGAAGCGACTGAAACCACCACCTCGCTTGTCATCGATCTTCCGAATTCCGGCCACGCCTTCTTCCGCGTCACCCGGATTTCGCCGTAACCCAAGCGGTT
>CAYZKY010000079.1:0-29063 GCA_964478815.1 uncultured Verrucomicrobiota bacterium | reverse complement strand
CAGGATGTCCTATTTACGCGGGTTTGGTGGGGGTGTGGGGTGGCCACGGGGGGTGAACATGACACAGAGAGCACGGAGGGCACAGAGATCGCAGAGGGGACGGAAGGGACAAAGGGGATGAAGGCAAGGCGGGAGGCGATGGGGTCGGGACGCGGGATGGCTTGGGAGGGGCGGCGCGGCGTGAGTCTACATTTTTTCATGGCGGAATATCATACTGGATGATTATGTTTTCAAGGGCTATTTTATGACAATGGGAATTTTTCATCGGTTTTACGCTCCAGTCTACATTTTTACGCAAAGCCACAGAACCCCATCAATGCCCCCGTGAGGCTCCTTCCCGCCCCAAAAAACACGCCTCCATCCTTCCGGCAATCTTCCCCTGTCCGAATGGCCCTAATCCCAAGTATTATGTCCAGTCCCGTTGCTAAAACCACCTTCGGGCATCATTGTCAGGCAATCTGCCATTCTCTTGGGACCGTCCGGGTTTTTTGACCGCGGGGCCTTGGGATGGCAACGGCCGGTCAACCCGCATCGCAACCTGATATGAAACGGACAACGCAATCGATCCTCCCCCTGGCCACCCTCTGCGCCAGCTTCGGCCTCGCGGCGCTCGCCCCCGAGGCCAGCGCGCAAGCCCGGGGCTTCCAACTCCCGGCGAACGCCCAGGAAATCGAATCGGGCAGCTATTACCTGGGCCGCGCCCGCGACGTGGATGGCCGCGTCGTCGACGGCCTCGCCTTCGTCCATCCCCGCCGCCAGGCGGCCAAGGGGGGCGGCGGCAAGCCGACCGGAGGCTCCACCTGCTACTCGTTCCTCGCGAGCGGCGCGCGCTGGAAAGTGCAGGAGCCCTTCATGGTGGAGACAGCCAACAGCGACGGCCTGGACGGCCTCGTGGTGCTAGACGTCATCAACTCCGGTTTGGGCGCCTGGGAAACTGCTGCCGGGCGGGCCATTTTCGGCAACTTCGATCCGGATGGCGTGGTGGATGGCGAGGACTCCGCCAGCCCCGATGGCAAAAACGAATTCCTCTTCGGCCCCATCAACGACCCCGGCGTCATCGCCGTCACGATCGTGTGGGGGGTCTTTGGCGGCCCGCCGCAAAACCGGCAACTGGTCGAGTGGGACATGGTCTGCGACGATCCCGACTTCGCCTGGGGCGATGCGTTGCTCACGCCCGCCGCCATGGATTTCGCGAACATTTTCGTGCATGAAGCCGGCCACGCCGCCGGCCTGGGGCACTCCGGCGCTTCCTGCACGGAGGAAACGATGTATGCCTACGCGAGCGAAGGTGAGACGAAAAAGCGCGACCTGAATGCAGGCGACATAGCCGGCATCCGCGCCCTGTACCGTTAGAGCCTGTCTGAGCCGGTTCGGGAGTTTTCCGATGCCAGACCGCGTAAACACGGAACTCCAAACGACAGGCGGACGAGGCTCGGGGGCAGCCGAGATGCGCCCGCCCGGTGGCCGGGATCGATTTGAGGCTTGTCCTTCGGGCCGGGCTTCTCAAGCTTGGGCCGGTGACGGCGCGGCGCGATTGGTTATCGACACGCACCAGCCTGCTCGCCCGGTTGAAGAACCATCGGGATGCGGCGGGCTGGGAGGAGTTTTGCGATGCCTACGGCCGGGTCGTCCATGCCGTCGCCGCCAAGTCCGGCGTCCCCGCCGGCGATCTGGACGATATCGTGCAGGAGACGATGATGCGCGTGGCGCGGCTCATCGAGGGGTTCGATTACGATCCCCGCCGCGGCTCGTTCAAGTCGTGGGTCTTGACCATCGCCCGGTCCCGCATCGTCGATTGCCTCCGGCGGCGCGGCCGGGAACGGCGGTTCGATCCCGCGCCGCCGGAAGGCTCGGAAACCAGCTTCATGGATCGCCTGCCCGATGAACAATCCCCGAAGCTGGAGGAGCTATTCGACGCGGAATGGCAGCGCGCCGTTTTCGAGGCCGCCCGCGCGCGCGTCCGCGAACGCATCTCGCCCCGCCAGTTCCAGATCTTCGACCTGCATGTCCGCCAGGAATGGCCGGTGGATAAAATCGCCGCGACCCTCGGCGTCAATGCCAACCAGGTGTACCTCGCGAAGCACCGCGTCAGCGAAGCGATCCAGGAGGAAGTGGCTCGTCTCGACGCCGGGGATCTTCCGGCGGCGGATCGTTAGAGCGTTTTAAATAATACCGTAGCCATTCGGCGCGGTATTATTTAAAGCGCTCTAGCCTTGCTACTCCGCCGCCGCCGCATCGGCGATCCGCATCGGTGCCGCGTGGAATGAGCCGGCCTGGCGATCATCCCCGCCGTCCCACAGCGTGATCCTTCCCGCCGCCGAGCCCGCCGCTGCCCATCGCGTGGCTGGATTGATGGCAAAAGAGAAGAGCGGCCCATCGGCGGCCACTTTTCGGATGAGGGAACGATCCTCCAGCTTATGAGCAAAAAGTTCCGTCCCAGCGATGGAGAACATCTGGCCATCGTAGATTTGCAATTTAAGCACCGGCGAGCCGAAGCCGCCGATCTCGTGCTCGCGCTTTCCATCGGCAACCTTCCAGAGATGGACCGAGCGTTCGCGCCCGGCGGAGGCCACGCGATTCGTGCCGGCGAACGCCACCGCGAACACCGGCCCGCCTTGCCCGACATACGTCGACTCCAATTCGCCCGTCGCCACCTCGTAGACGCGGGCGGTGCGGTCGCGGCTGGCCGAGGCCAGCCTGGTTCCATCGGAACTAAAGGCCAGGCCCAGCACCCAATCCGCGTGCTGCTGAATGGTGCGAAGTTCGGTGCGGGTCTCCAGATCGATCAGGCGAATCGCGTTGTCCGCGCCGCCCACCGCCGCGATCCGGCCGGCCGGATCCAGCGCCAGGCAGATTATGGAATCGCTGGATCGGGACAGCACGGCGAGCCGTTCGCCTGTGGACGCCTCGTAAAGAGCCGCTTCGCCGCTGCGCCCCGGCGAGCCTCCGGCCACCAAAAGCTGACCATCCGCCGCCGTGAAGGCCAGGGCGTGAACTCGTTCCGTCACGTTCGTGATTCGCCGGAGCAATCCCCCTTCGCGATTCGACACGAACACCTCGCGATACCCTCCGGAAGCGAGTTCTGAGCCTTTCGAATTCCAGGCCAGCGCGAGCACCGGCACGGGCCGCGCGTAAACCGCCGGCGGCGCCGGGTGCGGCGGCGGCGGCATGAGCAAGGCGAGAGGGCTGTTGGTGGCTCCGCGATCGAGCACCGCTCCCTCGGCAATCCATCGGCGGAAGAGGGCGACCTGTTCGGGCGGGAGCGGATCGGCCTCCTGCGGCATGCGGTCGTCGTCGTCCGTCGAGATCAAGCGCAGGAAGAGTTCGCTCTCTTCCGGCCGCTCCGCCCGCACCGGGATTTGCCTGGATTTCCCCGGCTGCAGCAGCGCGGCAAACGTATGCAGCCGGTACCCTCCCTTCGCTTTCTCGGAACTGTGGCAGGTCAGGCATTGGGCGGACAGGATCGGGGCCAGGTCGCGGGCGAAGGAAATCCGATGGGTCAGCGGCGATTCCTGGGCGGCACTATGCACAAGCGCAACCACGCAGGCAGAGCTGATCGAAATCAGCAGCCGTCCCAAGTGATTATTCCGCAATCGTCGCGCTCTGAACACGGTTCACAAATTAAGTCCGCCGCCCGTCGGATCAAAGCACGAAAGCGCTCGGTCAGACCAAATCGCCTGCAAACTCGTTTGACAACCGGGGCCATTTTCGCCGCCATCAAGGAAATGCCGGACGCGAAAAACATGAGGATTCGTTCGATCAGATGCGCGGGCTTGCGCGGCGCGACGCCCGAGGGCGGTTGGAGCAATGAGCTTCAACCTTCGGATTGCGTGCATACGCTGGTGACCGTCCAGACGGAGGCGGGACTCACCGGCCTGGGCAGCGTGTTTACCAGCGAAGCGCTGGTGCGCGGCGCCTTCGGCGTGCTGGAACCGCTCCTGATCGGCGAAAACGCGCTCGAACCGGAACGCGTCTCGGAAAAGCTGCACCAGAATACGTTCTGGCAAGGCCGGGGCGGGGCGATTACGCACGCCATCAGCGGGATCGATATTGCGCTGTGGGACATTCTGGGCCAGGCCACCGGCCAACCCGTCGGCCGACTCCTGGGCGGGCGTTACCGGGAACGCGTCCGGCCCTACGCTTCCATTCTCATGGAGGAACCTGCGCCGCTCGCGGATCGATTGCAGGCGATCAAATCCCGCGGCTTTCGCGCCTTCAAGATCGGGTGGGGTCCCTTCGGCCGCCGCGACCCCAGGCTGGATGAGCAGATCGTCCGCGCCGCCCGCGAAGCCATTGGGCCGGAGGCGATGCTCATGGTCGATGCCGGGGGGAGCGATGCCTTCTGGACCCAAGGTTACAAATGGGCGCTGCGGACCTCCGAAATGCTGGCGGATTACGCGGTGGATTGGTTCGAGGAACCGCTCGTTCCCGATGCCCTGCCTGATTTCGTTCGACTCCGTGAGCACAGCCGCGTCCCCATCGCGGGCGGCGAAGTATTGACCCGCCGGCAGGCGTTTCAACCGTGGCTGGAGGCGGGCGCGTTCGACATCGTGCAGCCGGATGTGACCAAAGTGGGCGGCATCAGCGAGGAGCGGCGGATCGCCTGGATGGCCCAGGAACACGGCATCAAATTCATTCCCCACGGATGGAATACGGCGGTCGGCCTGGCGGCCGATTTGCAACTCGCCTCCGCTTTCCCGGCGACCGATCTGGTCGAGTATCTCGACGGCTCGCCATTTATCGACGAGATGGTCACCCACCCGTGGAAGCTCGACGCTAATGGAATGCTGCCGATTCCGACCGCTCCCGGTCTGGGCATCGAGCTGAACCGCGAAGCCGTGGCGAAATACACCGGCGGGCAGACTCTTTTCGAGTGAATCGTCGCCCTTCCCTCGATAGGCGGAAGGGGCGGGGCCGGCATTTACTCAATGACTGAGTAAATTTACTCAATGACTGAGTAAATTGGACAAAGGCCGTTTTCGGAGCACCTTGAGGGCATGAAATTCGAGCGAGCTTTGGTCGACGAACTCGCGCAAAGCCTCGCCGCGCCGCCGCCCTTCCTGCAAGTGGTGGCAGGGCCGCGCCAGGTGGGCAAGAGCACCGCCGCCCGGCAGGTCGCGGCCCGCCTCGGCTGGCCCTGCCACGCGGCCACCGCCGACGCGCCCCGGCCGCCCGGCCCGGACTGGATCGAGGGCCAGTGGGAAATAGCGCGGCAACTGGCCCGGCGCCAGCGCGCACTGCTGATTCTCGACGAAGTGCAAAAAGTGGCGGGCTGGAGCGAGATCGTCAAAAAGCTTTGGGATCGCGAAATGGCTTCGAACGGGCTGGTGCGGCCAATCTTGCTGGGCTCGTCCGCCTTGCTGCTGCAACAAGGGCTGAGCGAAAGCCTGGCCGGGCGCTTCTTTTTGCACCGCCTTGCGCATTGGAGCTGGCCGGAATGCGCGGCGGCCTTCGGCTGGAGCCTCGAGCAGTGGCTCTATTTCGGCGGATATCCCGGTGCCGCCCCTTTGATCCGGGACGAAGCGCGGTGGAAGAGTTATGTCACGGATTCGCTCATCGAAACCGTGGTCGCGCGCGACGTTTTGCAAATGCAGACCGTCCACAAGCCCGCGCTGCTGCGGCAGCTTTTCGCGCTAGCCGGGACGTATCCGGCGCAGATTTTGTCCTACACGAAGATGCTCGGGCAATTGCAGGAGGCCGGCAACACCACCACGCTGGCGCACTACTTGCGGCTGCTCGAAACGGCGTTTCTCGCTTCCGGCCTCGAACGATTTTCGCGCGGCAAAATCCGGCAGCGTGGCAGCAGCCCCAAGCTCGTGCTGTGGAACAACGCCTTGATTAACGCCCCCGGGCTCCGCACGCAGGCGCAAGCGCGGGCGGAGGGCGCCTGGTGGGGCCGCCTGGTCGAGAACGCCGCCGGAGCCCACTTGCTGAATCACCTGGCAGGCCCGCGCTGGAGCGTCACTTATTGGCGCGATGGGGCGGAAGAAGTCGATTTCGTCGTCACGAACGGAACCAGCATCTGGGCGCTCGAAATCAAGAGCGGGCGCGCCGAAAAAACCGCCGGGCTGGCCGCTTTCAAACGCGAATATCCCGAGGCGAAAATTCTCCTCATCGGCGGCGACGGCGTTCCGCTCGCGGAATTTTTCCGCCACCCGCCGGCGCACTGGTTCGAATAGGCCGGCCTGCGCTCCGCGCCGATTCGGCTCCGCTCAAGAACTGGTGAAGCGAGATGCTGCGCCGGCGACATCTCCGACCGCATCCTCGAGCAGCGGGCGGCTGGCATCCACGCGGAGCCAGGCGAGGGCGCCGAGGAGGTAGACCGCGCCGAAGATCGCGAAGAGCGGATTCCAGCCGAAGGCATTCGAGATTTTGGCGGCGACGATCGGGCTGAGCATCCCGCCCACGCAGCCCGCGGTATTCATCCAGCCCCCGAGCGTCCCGGCGAAACGCCCGCCAATGTCGGCCGGGAGCGACCACATCGGGGGCACGCCCAAGTCCTGGCACACAAACCCCACGCAGAGGAGGATCATCACCGCCGTCGCCGACGGGCAGCTCGGCACCGCGAACGCGCACAACCCCGCCGCTCCCCAGGCCAGGGCGGGCACGAAGCTCCGGCCCCAGCGCCGGCTCCCGGAGCGGCGAATCGCCCAATCGGAGATGACCCCTCCCGCCAGACAGGCCAGGCCGCCGAAAAGGAGAGGCAGCCCACTGACGAATTGCGACTGCTGGTAATCCACCTGGAACTGATCCTTCAGATAGCGGGGCAGGAACGTGATGTAAAAGTAGAAGCAGAAGCTGACGGAGAAGGAGACGACGCAGAGCGCCAGCACATTCGTCGAGAACAACCCCCGCCACGGCATGCGAGCCGGGGCAGTGTCGTCGTAGATGCTTCCCGCCGTTTCCTGCGTGGCGCGGATTAAACTTCGTTCGGACTCGTTGACGCGCGGATCGTCCTCGGGCCGGTCCCGAAACCAGAAGCGGAAGCAGACAGCCCACACGATGCCGCCGAGGCCCAACATCCAGAAAGCCTGCGGCCAGCCCCCTCCGATCAGCATCAGTCCGGCGATGATGGCCGGAGCGAGAGCCCCGCCCAGCCGGCTGGAGAACCAGATATTACTTTGTGCGAAGGCCCGTTCGCCGTAGGGGAACCATCGCCCAAGTGCGCGGGCAATGTTCGGATAAGCCCCAGCTTCTCCCGCTCCGAACAGAAACCGGATGACTACCATCACGGCGAGCCATTGGGCCGCTCCGGCCGAGGCGAAAAACAATCCCGTGATGCTTTTCACGCTTCCGGTAGCCGCGGTGAAGATCGACCAACAGAGCACGATTCGAAAGATCACCGACCGCGCGCCCCAACGGTCGCCGAGCCAGCCTCCCGGCACTTCGAAAATCAGATACCCAGCGACGAAGGCGGAGAACACCCAGCCCATCCGCTCGGTGGCTCGCGCTTTCGCGAGCTTTTCCCGGGCCGCCGGATCGTTTTCCTGCCCGGTTTGCCGCAAGGCCGCCTCGTCTTCCGCCGTCAGCTCGGCGAAATGCAGATCGGTGGAGATTTCCTCCTGCACCCGCATGATGCAGATGCGATCCAGATACGTCAGGAAGGCCAGCGAACAGAGCACCGCCAGCACCAGAAAGCGCCGCCGTGTCGCGCGGCCGCTGGACGGCAATCCTGGCTCCTCGGCGGCGGCCGCATTCATGCGTGCGTTGGATCAGGCGCGCTTCGGTTCATTGGCCGACGGATTGTTGCCCCCACGGCATGGGCATGGTGGGCGCCTGGCGATGCCGGTCGCGCCGACGGTCGGCTGGGCGGTCGCGGAACCAGGTGACGAAGCGGACCAATTGCTTCACGGCTTCCTCATACGCCTCCCGGCCCTTCTCGGCGCTGGCGAGCGCGGCTTCTCCGAGCACGCCCGTTTCCGAATAGCTGCTCGTCCAGGAGACCAGCGTGGCCGGACCGGCGGCGAAGAGGTCCACCCAATTGAATGGATTCTCCTCCTCGTTGAAGGAAATCGTGCCGCTCGCGATGCGATCCTCCCGGACATTGCCGCCATCGAGATACATGTAGAGCGAGGTCTCCAGCTCGCAGGCGTGCGCGCAGCCGCCGGGAAATTTGCTCTGCCGCCAACGTGGCAGGAACGACTTGTCGACTGTCAGCAGATTCCACCAGGCCGCCAGGATACACTCCGCGTCCGTCTCAATGTTGGCCCGCCGCGCCACGAGATCGAGGCACGGCATATTCGAACCATGCCCGTTCAGCAGCAGAATCTTCTTGAAGCCGTGGTACGCGAGCGACTTCGCGATATCCAGGACATGATCGATGAAATGCTGGTAGTGATTATTGATCGTGCCGGGGAAATCCATGACATGCCCGGTGTAGCCGTACGAGACCGTGGGCAGGACCAGAATCTTGTCCGGCATGAGTCGCCCTGCGCCCAGCGCGATCCCCGTGGGGCAGACCATATCCACATCCAGCGGGAGGTGCGCTCCATGCTGCTCCACCGAACCGCACGGGACGATGCAGACTTTGCGAAGGTGGATGGCCTCTTCGATCTCGGGCCAGGTGAGTTTTTCGTATCGATGTTCGGTCGCGGCGCGGCTCATGATGCTCTTGGCAATTCAGATGAGTTAACGGCCATTTCTCGCCGCGAGGAAAGAGGAAAGTCCAAGTGCTTCGCCGGTTGGAAACCCGGTTGGAAACCTTTGCTTTCTGATCGGTAATTCTACCATGGAACGGCCGCTTGTGCCTCATGACGCCAGAACTGCCAAACCGCGGCCTCGAACTGCGAACACTACTCGATGCCGGACACCGTTAACCTTCTCGAATCTATGACAACACACCCCCGCCGCCTCGGAACCATCACTCGATGCCTGCTCCTGCTCCTGCTCTCAGGCGCGGCTGCGCATGCCGCGGTCATGGTCGAAAACTATGCCCCCGGAAACACGGTCCTCAACTATTACGATGGCAACCAGAATACACTGACGTATGGCGGCTATATTCCGGAAAAGGATTACGTCGTGTATCGCCCCCTCTACAACGAGGACTGGAAAGTCTGGCTCGATCCCGCCACGCCAGAGTATGAGCCCGGTATCGGGGAGGATCCCTATAACGTCATTCTCGCCCGCCATCCCGAGGAGAAAGGGTGGAAATACACGACCGCATTGAATCCCCTGAGCGCCAACAGCCTCGTGGTGCGACACTACGAAGCCTGGCAAGCAGGCGAACTCGTGGGAGCCTACTTTACGGCGGAATACGTCCCAGGACCTGGCGACCCTCCCATGGCCAACACCCACTGGATTCAGGTCGTCAGCGCACAACCCGCGGGAGGAGATCGCAGAACCTTTGTCGATACCAAGTACGGCAACAATCCCTACTACGATTATTCTGGGGCCGCGACCGGGAACTGGTTTCACGATCATCCATTCCGCGCCTACGACGTAGCCTGGGATTGGGAAGCATGGACCTTCCTGGTCGAGGGGCCTCCGATTGTAAAAGCAGGCAACCATTGGAAAGTCAATCCCGGCGAGATCCGGTTCCTGGGTGGGATCCACTGGGGTTGGGAAAATGCGGGTGGTCCGCCCGACAACCTTCCGGACACGGCCAATACCTTCATGCTCCTGCTCGCAGCGGTGGCTGTCCTGATCTGGAAGGGCTCCAAACTCTCTCCCGATTCCGTGCGGTCGTGAATCGTGGTACGGCCCGTTCGAACGGTGATGTCATTAAGCCGGGGAACGGGCCGCGTCCACCGATGGCTTCTTGGGCTCCGAAGCCGGGACATGCCGGCCGATGAGCCAGTCGAAAATCGGCGAGGTCATGAGGGTCGTGACCACCGCCATGATGACGAGGATGGCGAAGAGCGCCGGGGAGATCACTCCGCGCTGAAGCCCGATATTGATGATGATGAGATCCATCAGACCGCGGGCATTCATGAGCGTGCCGATCCCGAGCGCTTCCCGATGGCCCAACCCGGTCGCCCGCGCGGCCAGCCAGCATGCCACCCCTTTCCCCCCGACCGCCGCCACCATGACCAGCGCGGTCATGCCCCAGAGCCACCCGGAATTCAACAGGCCGATGCGGGTATTGAGGCCGGAGTAGGTGAAGAACAGAGGCAAGAGCAGGGCCACGGTCAGGGGTTGCACCCGGTCGATCAGGGCGTTCGCCACGAATCCTTTCGGCATGGCCGCACCCATCACGAAAGCGCCGAACACCGCATGCAGCCCGATCAGATCGGTAAACCACGCCCCCAACGCGAAAAAGATCAGGCAGATCACGAACTCCCGATCCGACAGAGTGCCCCGAGCTTCGATGCCCTTTCCCCAGCGGGCCAAGGCCGGACGGATCGCCAGAAAGGCCAGTGCCACGTAGGCGGCACCCCCGCCAATATTTCGGATGGCGTGCGTAAATTCCCCATCGAAGCTGGCCAGCACCAGCGCGAGCAGGCACCACGCCCCGGCGTCGTCCAGCGCTCCGGCACCCAAAGCCACCGTACCCATGGTGGTCCCCGCCAGTTTCTTGAAATGGATGATCCGCGCCAGCATCGGGAAAGCCGTGATGCACATCGCCGCGCCCAGAAAAACGACGGCTTCAAACAGGGACGTCCTTTCCGGGAATAGCTCGGTGCGATGGAAGAAGAACCAGCCCAAGGCCCCACCCAGCACGAATGGGGTCAGCATGCCGGCCAGGGATACCGCCGCCGCGCTCGCCGCCCGGCGGCGGATGATATCGATGCGGAATTCCAACCCTACCACGAACATGTAGGCGGCGAGGCCGAGTTGGGAAATCGGAAAGAGGACTTTCATCGAGTCGGCCGGGAAGAGACGTGCCGAAAGGTCCGGCCAGAACAACCCGAAGACGGAGGGCCCCAGGATCACGCCCGTTACCATCTCCGCCACGACTTGCGGCTGGCCGAAGCGCTTCGCGATGGCGCCGACGATCTGGCAGGCGGCCAGGATGACTGCGATCTGGAAAAAGAACTGGATCGCAAGTTGCACATTACTCATCCGCATGACCCTAGCCGAGGCCGTCGCGCGGACGGAAGGCGAATGTGGTGAACGATCACAGACAGCCCCGGGTGGGTCTCGCCGGCACCGATTTCCGAATGCACATGCCTCCGAGGTAGCGGGCCGCCCCGGCACCCCCCGGTTCGATCATCACCCCCCCTGGCCCGTGGAGGAGAGAATGCGGCCGGGGGAGGCTTCGGCAGGATTCCAGCCCCCCCTCCCCGCTTGGCGGGGGAGCGTGGTAGATCGTGTGGTGCAAGGGAGGGGGACGGCGGCGGGCGGGGGGAGAGGGAAAAACTCGACACCCCCCCCTCTGAAACCGGGTGTTTTTTCGTGTTAAACGGTGCTCGAGTGTGTTCAAGCGTGTTCAAAATCACCGGAAACAGACGCGGTGGCGTCCGCCGACCGGCAGTTTTACTACCCAAGGGGCAAAGCAGACTTGAATTTTCGGCACGGCTTTGCTTACGCTCGCCGCACCTATGAGAACCCTTCGCCTCCCGTGGCGGCTATTGGCCGCCGTGCTGTGTCTCTGTGCGGCCGCGATCGTTCCGGCCAGGATTGTGGACGATTTTAACGACAATGCGAAAACCGGCTGGACGGACTTCACCTTCGTGCCGGGCTTCGGTTTGCCCACGGAAGCGGGCGGGCAATTCCAGTTCGCGCTTCCTCCGGCCCGGCAGGATATCTTCACCGCCAGCCAAAAAACTTCCGAACTGTTCGAACTCAAGGAAGGCCGAACCATCGAGTTCCAAGTCGACCTGATTGAAAGCAGCGGGGCCGATTCCTTTGCCGTGCTGGCGTTTATCCCGAATACCGGCGGCAACAATCCCGGGACTCTGCAAGGCTACGGGCTGGCCAAGGACCCGGACGACGTCCTTATCACGAAAGGGATCGAGAAATATTTCATCGCCGACGACGGCCCGACCGCCGAACTGAAGAACGATAACGTGACGCTGGTGCTCACTCTGACCGCCAAGGGCGGAAACGTCATCGTCACCGGCAAGATTCTGGATAAGGACGCGAACAACGCCGTGCTCTGGGAACGCACGGTCGTGGACACCCCGGCGGCGGACGTGATGACCGACGGCACGGACAGCCCCGCCACGCCTTACATCACGACCGGTTACTTCACCCTCTACTGCTACCAGCAGTTCTCGGAAGACAAGATTTATAGCGTCCATTACGACAATGCCGAAGCCTACGTGCTGGACGAAGCCGTGCTGGACGACTTCAACGATAATACGAAGACCGGCTGGACGGACTTCACGTTCGTCCCCGGATTCGGCCTGCCGACCGAAGCCGGCGGCCAATTCCGCTTCGATCTTCCGCCGGCCCGCCAGGATATCTTCACTGCCAGCCAGAAGGTCTCCGAGCAGATCGAACTGAAGGAGGGGGAGCGGCATGAATTCCGGGTCGATCTGATCGAGAGCAGCGGCGCGGATTCCTTCGCGGTGCTGGCGTTCATCCCGAATACCGGCGGCAACAATCCCGGGACTTTGCAGGGCTACGGGCTGGCGAAGGACCCGGACGATGTCCTCATCACGAAAGGGATCGAGAAATACTTCATCGCCGACGATGGCCCGACCGCCGAGCTAAAGAACGACAATGTCACGCTGGTTCTTTCCCTGACGGTCAAAGGCGGCAACGTGATCGTGAACGGCAAAATTCTCGACAAGGACGCGAACAACGCCGTGCTCTGGGAGCGGACGGTGGTGGATACCCCGGCGGCGGACGTCATGACCGACGGCACGGACAGCCCCGCTGCGCCCTACATCACGACCGGTTACTTCACCCTCTACTGCTACCAGCAGTTCTCGGAAGACAAGATTTACAGCGTATACTACGACAATGCGGTCGTCGCGCGCCCACCCGCCGCGGGCAACACCGCGCCCACGATTACGGAAGTGCAACCGGCCGAATTCGCCGCGTTCCTCCCGACCACGACGCAAATCTCCTTCAAGCTCACGGACGACAAGGAAATCGCCGACGGCAAGGTCAGCGTGCTGCTGAACGGACAGACCTTCACCACGGCGAACGGCCTGGCCATCACCGGGTCTGGAGGAAACAAGACGGCCACCCTGGGCGGGCTCCTGGCCGACACGAACTACAAAGCGGTGCTTCAAGTGGAGGATGCCGACGGTGTCAGCGCGAGCCGGACACTCTATTTCGATACGTTCTCGACCGCGCACTTCGTCGTCGAGGCCGAGGATTACAATTTCGACGCGGGCTCCTATTTCCCCAATCCCGTGAGGACGGCGGAAGGCGGAGGGCCGGCGGAGAATTCCTACGTGGACCGCGTGGGCGCGCCAGACGTGGATTTCAGCGACACCCGCACTTCAGCGAACGGCGCCGACACGATGTTCCGCACGTCCGATCCCGTCCGCATGGGCCACACGCGCGATCAGCAACGGGCGGCTTTCAATCCCGCCAGCGAAGTCTGGGATTACGACGTGGGCGACATCGCCTCGGGCGAGTGGCTGCAATACACGCGGACGTTCGCGGCCGGGAGTTACAACGTCTATCTCCGCGAAGCGCTGGCCAATATCGCCACCGCGGAAAGTGTTTTGGAGTTGGTCACGGGCGACCGAACCCAGCCGGGCGCCGCGGTGCAGATTCTCGGTTCCTTTCTCGGCGAGCGCACCGGCTTTCAGTATCGGCATTTCCCGCTCACCGATGCTTCCGGGCAAAACCCGGTGGTGCTGCGGTTGAACGGACTTACCACCTTGCGCCTGCGGCAGATCACGACCGATCCGGGGGATGGCGCGCGGTTGCTGAACTACCTGCTGTTCGTGCCGGTGGTCGAAGCCGGCAAGCAACGGGCCACGGTGAGCGCGGTCGCGCCTGCCAACGGCGCGGAAGTCGAATCGGCGGCTCCGGTCGTGACCGCCGAGATTCAGAATCGAGACACGAGCGTCAAAGTGCCGACCGTGGCGCTCTCGATTAATGGAGCCGCCGCCGCCGCGACGGTTTCCGCAACCGCGCAGGGCGCGCAATTGAGCTTCCCCCTGGCGCCCTTGCCAGCGAGCGGATCGACGGTGAACGCGGTGCTGACCTTCCGGGATAGCGACGACGTGGAAGTCAGAACGGAATGGAGCTTCCTCCTGGCCTACAAGTCGCTCAACCCGGCGCATCGCGGCTCAGGCACGGGCAAGACACCTGGATTCAACGTCCGCTTCGTGCAGGCGCCGGCCGGTTCCGCGCTGGAGAACAGCCTGCTGCGCGCGGAGGATCAGCTCGCGCCGAACTCGACGATTCCGAAGCAGATCGAGGCGACCGGGGCGATTACCGTGGTGAATCTCGGCAAGTCCGAAGGGGACCAGGGATATTTCGGAGTCGATCAGGTGGTGCCGGGATTGGATTTCGACAATAACGGCGATCAGGATTTCTCGGTCGAGATCAGCGCGTGGCTGCAATTGGCTGAGGGAGTGTACCGTTTCGGGGTGCGCACCGACGACGGATACAAGGTGAGCGCCGGATCGTCCCTGACCGACCGCGCGGCGGCCCCCCTCGACTTCCACTCGGGCGGCCCGGCGGACGAGACCTTCGAATTTCTCGTGCCGCAGGCCGGCCTCTATCCATTCCGCATGGTGTGGTACGAGCGCGGGGGCTCGGCCCACGCCGAGTTGTTCGTGGTCGACCGCGCTTCGGGCGAGCGGACGCTCATCAATGCTCCGGACACGACCGGCGCGATTTTGGCGTTCTCGGAATTGAACGCGCCATCGATCCAGGTCGAGTCCGCCGCGAGCGTGGCAGGCCCCTACGCGGCGGATCCCGCAGCCACCATCAACGGCGGCACGATCACCATCCCGCTCGGGTCCGGCAGCCGATTTTTCCGGCTGGCCGGAGTGGGCGGCGCGCAGTTCCGCACCGTGACGGTCTCAGGTCAGAACCTGGTGCTGACCTTCGACGTCGTGCAGTGATTCGAATCCCGGACTCGCCGGACGCCTACGGGTGTTCGGCGAGCGCCGGCGATTTGCGGCCGCCGAGCAGGTAGCGATTCACGGCATTCAAATAGGCCCGGGCGCTGGCTTCGATGATGTCGGTGCTCGCGCCTTTGCCGGTGATGAGTTCCTTGTCGCCGAAGTCGACCTTCAAGGTGACTTCGCCGAGGGCGTCCTTGCCCTGGGAAACGGCGCGCAAGGAGTAATCGACGAGTTTGCCGCTGGTGCCGGTGAGTCGATCGATGGCTTTGAGGGCGGCATCGACGGGGCCATCCCCCACTCCAGCGTCCTGGACTACGTCATCGGCGGCGGCTCCCGCTTTCTTCAAGCGGACGGTGGCCGTGGGAACGGTCTGGCTGCCGGTGGTGACGCAGACATATTCGAGCGACCAGGTTTCCGGAACTTCGGTGATCTGGCCTTCGACCAAGGTGGTGAGGTCGTCGTCGTAGACGAACTTCTTCTTGTCGCCGACTTCCTTGAAGCGAGCGAAGATGGCTTGGACTTCGGCGTCGCTCATTTTGAAGCCGAGATGCTTGAGGCGGGCGGCGACGGCGGCACGGCCGCTGTGCTTGGTGAGGGGCAATTCGGTCAATCCCCACCCGACATCCTGCGGATCCATGATCTCGTAGGTTTCGCGCTTCTTGAGAATGCCGTCCTGGTGGACGCCGCTGGAGTGGGCGAAGGCGTTCTCGCCGACGATGGCTTTGCTGCGCTGGACCACGAGGCCGCTCATCCGGGAGACGAGGCGGGAAGATTTGACGATTTCCTTCGTTTGCACGCCGGTGGTGAAGCCCGAGTAGAAATCCGAGCGGGTCTTCATGGCCATCACGAGTTCTTCGAGGGAGGCGTTGCCGGCGCGTTCGCCGATCCCGTTGACGGTACATTCGACCTGGCGGGCGCCGGCGCGGACGGCGGCGAGGGAGTTGGCGACGGCGAGGCCGAGGTCGTTATGGCAATGGACGCTGATGACGGCCTTGCCGGATTTGAATTCGGGAACGCTTTCGAACAAGCGGCCGATGAGGGCGCCGAATTGATCGGGCACCGCCCAGCCGACGGTGTCGGGGATATTGACCGTCGTCGCTCCGGCGCCGATGACGGCCTTGCAGACCTCGATGAGGAAGTCGGGTTCAGTGCGGGAGGCATCCTCGGGCGAGAATTCGACATCGCTGACAAACGTGCGGGCGCGCTTCACGCCTTCCACGGCGAGGCGGATGATTTCGCCCTGGGCCTTGCCGAGCTTGAATTCGCGGTGGATCTTGGAGGTGGCGAGGAAGACGTGGATGCGGCCGCGTTTGCCGGCGGGTTTGACGGCTTCGCCGGCGGCGTCGATATCCTTCGGCACGCAACGGGCAAGGCCGGCAATGACGGGGCCTTTGATTTCGCAGGCGATGGTCTGGACGGAGGCGAAGTCGCCGTCGCTGACGACGGGGAAGCCGGCTTCGATGACGTCGACCTTGAGACGGGCCAGTTGACGGGCGACCTCGAGTTTCTCGCGGAGGTTCATGGAGGCGCCGGGGCATTGCTCGCCGTCGCGCAAAGTCGTGTCGAATATGATAATACGGTCCGTTTTCATGCTTCTTCTTCGGTGGCGACTTTCGTCCCCGCTGGGGAGGCGGCCGCCGGGCAAACAAAAACCCCGCTGCCGTCTCGGGCAGCGGGGTTGCGAAAATCTGGTCGGTTCGCTACGACACCCCGGCTGCCACTCTGCTAAGCAGCAGAGCTAAATCCGAAAGCAGCAGGTTGGTCGAATTCCGAACCATTTCCAATACCTAATAGGCAGGTTCGCGGAAAAGTCAAGCGGGAACCCGGGATTTTTGCGGGCGGGCGGGGGAATTTTTGTGGGGGCGGGAAGGGGCATTACGGGGGTTTTGATGGGTTTTTTGGGGATGTTTGGGCGCTTACGGGGTGGGTGGAAATGTAGACTGGTGGGGTTCCTCGCTGTTTAGAGGATGGCGATGCGGTGGACGCTTGGAAGCACCGCCTGGCTTCGGCGGCGGTGACGCTGCGATAGATGTTCCGGCAACCCGGCTTACAGACCCAACGTTTCCAAAAAGGCCCGCGCGAAGGGGGAACGGCGCACATCCTCATCCTGTCCCAGATCGAACTTCCGGCTCAACGCCTCCGAATTCGCCAACAAGACGAACGATACATCCTTCTCCGGCACTTTGACGATCAGCGAAGCATTGGCCCGATCCCACCCGTAATGCCACAAGATGGTTGCTCCCCGCCGCGTCTGCACGAACCAGCCCAGCCCGTAGGCCAGCCGCTGCCCTTTGGCGTTTCGGGCCGGCGCGAACATCCGCGCCCGCGTCTCCGCGCGCAACAATCCATCCCCGTCCAGAGCCATCGAAAACTTCAGCACGTCCCGCGCGTTCGAGACCAGCCCCGCCGCCGTCACGAAATGCTTCCGATACTCCACGCGGTTCCGCCCTTCGAAGTCGTACCCCTGCGCCGAGCGTTCCAGAAAAGCCGCCGGATCCCGCTGCGCCTCCCGGCACGCCACGGGGTCGCATGGATTCGGCGTCGTGTTCGTCAGGTTGAGCGGCCCGAGCACTCGTTCCGACACCCGCTTCGCGAAGGACTCGCCCGTCGCCCCTCGCAATACCTTGTCCAGCTCCGCGAACCGCTGGCCGCTATATCGGAACGCCTCCCCCGGCATTCCTTCCGAAGTATGCGTCAGTAAATGCCGCACCCGGATTATCCCCTGCCCTTCCAGCGCGATGCCGAACTGCGCCACCGGCGCCTCCAGGTCCAGCCGCCCCTCCTGCACGAGTTGCATCAGCACCACCGCCGCGAATGGCTTGGTCAGCGAGGCCAGATGGAACACCGTCTCCTCCGTCACCGGCCGCCGCGCCTCCAAGTCCGCGAACCCGAATTCCTTCGTCCACACGATCTCCCCGCCCCTGGCGATCCCCGCCGCCAGGCCCGGGATCTTCCATCGCGCCTGCAACCGCGCCAGCTTCCCCTCCAGCTCCGCAAACTCCCCGGCCCCGGCCTCAGGCGCCGCCACGCCTCCCAGCAACAAGACCAGCCCGGCCAACGCCCGCCATCGCCGCAACATTACGCACATTCCCCAACATACCCACGCCCCCCTCCGCATGGCTGCAAGAAACTCGAAAACTTCCGACCAACGGGCCAGGGCGTTCAACCCATTGCCTCGCGCCGACATTCTCACCACAGGCGCGACGATCACCCCCTCTCTATGGGCGCTCGGGCGCAGGCCCGGGCGAGCAAACGATTGCTCCGGGGGGCGATCTGTGAAATGGTGCGGCCGGAATTGTTGTTGCCAGCTTATGACTCCTGACCAGTCGAATCCAGGCTATGCCTGGCTGATGTATGCCTTCCTTACGGTCGTTTCCTGGGGGGTTTACGGGGTGTTCCTGCATACGGGACAGGTCGCGATGGGCGACCCGGTGAACGGCCGGTACAAAGCCTTTCTCTTCGTCGGCATCGCTTATTTTCTGACCGCGGTGCTCGCGCCGCTCGGGCTGCTGGTGGCCAAAGGAGCAACGTGGGTCTACCCGGCCAAAGGCATGTGGTGGTCCCTGATCGCCGGGATCGTCGGCGCCATTGGGGCTTTCGGCGTGTTGCTGGCTTTTGGCGCGAAGGGCACGCCCGCGGTGGTCATGTCCATCATTTTCGCGGGCGCTCCGGTCGTGAATGCGATCTATTCGCTCATCCTGCACCCGCCGGCCGGCGGCTGGGGTTCCATCAAATTCCCCTTTACCTCGGCATCATCCTGGCGGCGGTCGGGGGCTGCCTCGTGACCTTTTACAAACCGACTCCGGCGCCTGCCGCCAAAAAACCGATCGCGGCCGCGGTTCAACCCAAGCCCTGACCCGCCCTGATGGCCGAAACGTTTCCGACCGCCCAGGATCTGCGCGCCGGGCAATTGGCGGCCCTGAACGCGCTCTTGGGCCGGATCATCCCCGCGAATCCCTTCGTCACACGCAAGCTCCTGGAAGCGAATGCCCCCATTTCCTATCCCTCGCTCGAGGCATTCCGGCAGGCATTTCCCTTTACGACCAAGCAGGAATTGGTCGCGGACCAGATCCGGCATCCGCCCTTCGGCCGGAACCTGACTTATCCTGTCCACGCCTATTCCCGATTTCACCAGACGAGCGGCACCACGGGAAAGCCGCTCCCCTGGCTCGATACGCCGGAAACCTGGAGTGCCCTCATCGATTGCTGGGGTGAGGTTTACCGCGCCGCCGGCGTGACCCGGCAGGACACCGTGTTCTTCGCCTTCTCCTTCGGCCCGTTCCTCGGCTTCTGGCTGGCCTTCGATGCCGCCGCACGGCTGGGCTGCCTCTGCATCCCCGGCGGCGGGCTCAGCTCGCTCGGACGGCTCGAACTGCTGCGCGACGCGAAGGCCACCGTGCTTTGTTGCACGCCCTCCTACGCCCTCCACCTGGGCGAACTGGCCGTGACGGAAAAGGTGGATCTCTCCCAGGCCGCCATCCGGAAGATCATCCTGGCCGGGGAAGCCGGGGGCAGTCTGCCCGCGACGCGAGGGGCGATCGAGAAGGCCTGGCCCGGTGCCCACGCCTTCGATCATCACGGCATGACGGAGACCGGTCCAGTCACCTACGAGTGCCCGGCCCGCCCGGGACGCCTGCATGTGATCGACCGCGCGTTTCTGGCCGAGGTGATCGATCCGGCCAGCGGTGCTCCAGCCGACGCAGGCGAACTGGTGCTGACGACCCTGTTGCGGGATGGTTCACCCCTCTTGCGCTATCGCACGGGCGACCGCGTCCGACTCTCCACCCCCTTCCTCCAAGGCGCAGCGTGCGAATGCGGCCGGGCCGACACCGCCCTGGATGGCGGAATCCTCGGCCGCACCGACGACATGGTGATTATTCGCGGCGTCAATATTTTCCCCTCCGCGGTCGAGCAAGTCGTGCGCGGCTTCCCGGAGATCGTGGAGTACCAGGTTCATATCTCCCATCGCGGAGCCCTGGCCGAGATGCATCTCACCATCGAGCCCGCCCGTGGCGTTCGGCCCGTGGCCGACCTGGTGGTGCGGGTGGAGAAAGCGCTCCATGCCGCGTTTGCGTTGCGCATCCCGGTGACCGCCGCGGTCTCCGGGTCCCTGCCGCGGACCGAACTGAAGGCCAGGCGATGGAAGATCGCCTGATGAGAGCGGTTTAGATTTCCTGAAGGACGGCGGGCGGCGGCAGCACTTCGAGCAGGTCCGCGGCTGTCGCCATCCCCTTCGAAAGCAAGTAATAGGCGTACCGCCTCATGGGCACGAAGCTTCCCGGAGGAGCGGCCCGTTCGAGATCGGACAGCGAGGCTCCATGCTCGACCGAGCGGCGCAGCTCCGGCGTGATGATGAGCACCTCGTAGAGCGCCACCCGCCCCCGCTGGCCGGTATACTTGCAGTGCGCGCAGCCCTTGGCCTCGGGCCCGAGAGCCGGTTCATCTTCCTTGAGAATGCCGCTCCGGCGCAGGCGTTCCGCGACGGGAGCGGGCAGCTCCGTGAGATGCATGCAGGCCGCGCAGACCCGCCCGACGAGGCGCTGGCTGATAATGCCGCGCAAACTCGAAGCCACGAGGTAAGGCGGCACCCCGCGCTGCCGCAGCCGCGTGACGGTCTCGAACGCGTCGTTGGTGTGCAGGCTGGACATGACGAAGTGCCCGGTGAGCGAGGCTTCGATGGCGATTTGAAGCGAATCCTGATCCCGGATTTCCCCCACCAGGATGACATTCGGATCCTGCCGCAACAGGCTGCGGAGAATCCGTTCGAAGTTGAGGTTGATCCCCGGGTTCACCTGCACCTGGGTGGTGCCCAATAACTCGTACTCGATCGGATCTTCGGCCGTGACGATTTTCTGCGTCGGGGTGTTCAACTGGCGAAATTTAAGTCCGGCATAGAGGGTGGTCGTCTTGCCGCAACCCGTCGGCCCCGTCACCAGCACCAGCCCGGACGGGAGGCAGAAAAGCTGGCGCACCGCATCCGACACCACATCGGAAACGATCAAACTATCCACCTCGAACTTTCGCCGGCTCGGATCGAACAGCCGGCAAGCCACGGACTCGCCGTGCGGCACCGGGACGGTCGAGACGCGGAGGTCGACGTTCCGGCCGCCGTAGCGGAGGCGGATGGCCGCATCCTGGGGCAGGCGGACCTCCGTGATATCCATGTCCGCCAGGACCTTGATGCGCGACACGATGGGCTTGTAGGCCGCCAGCCCCATCGGCGCGGTGAGTTCGATCAGCCGTCCATCCACCCGGGCGCGCACCGCGACCGTCTGCGGCCCCGGTTCGAAATGCAGGTCGCTTGCCCCACCGTCGATGGACTTGGCGATCAACTCGTCGAGCGCCTTCGCCGCCGGCGAATCCGCCTCCACTGTCGCTCCGGCGGCGGACACGGCATAGGTGATCTCGGTCGAGATCGGCTCCGCCGGGGTGGCGGGAAGCTCGACGAGATCGAAGAGATTCTTGTCGCGAAACCGCTCGAAATCCGGCTGGGAAATGCAGACCCAGGTGAGCCGGTGGCTGCCGAGGAACTGGGCCGCGGTGTTCCGCGCCAGCAGATCGGCCGGGTCGACCGCGGCGACGGTCAGATCGCCATTGGCCCGCGCGATCGGCAAGACCCGGTGGCGCAGGATGACCTGCAAGGGCAGCAACTGGATCAGTTCCTTGCCGATCTTGTAACGAGCCAGTTGATCGAACTTCAGCCCGGTGCTCTTGTTGGTGGCCACGAGCCGATGCGCCAAAATTCTGGCAAAGTTCATCAACACTTTCGGCTGGCCTTCCAACAGATCGAAAAAGGCGGACTTGCCGAAGCTGAGCGTTTCGCTGGCCGCCTGCGCGCGGACACACGCGCTGCGGGTCTCGTCGGTCAACAAGCCGACCTCGCCGAAGATATCGCCGCGCTGGAAGGCGGTGAGCGGCCGCTCGATCTTGAGGAGATCATCCCAGAGATAGCATTCGAACTTGCCGCTCAGCACGACATGGAACGAATCGCTTGGGTCGCCCTGGCGAAACACGGGCTGGCCCGCGCTGAAGGGGCAGGACTTGGCGATGCCGGCGAACTGCCGAAGCTGGGCGGCGTCCAGCATCGAAAACAGATCGATCTGGCCCAGCAGCTCAAGGGCTTTTTCCGTGGAGGTCACGCGAACAACCTAGAAAGCAACCCGGGCCGCCAAAAGAAAAAAAGGGCGGATTCTGGCAACACACGGAAAACCTGCCAAAACCCACCCTCCTTCACTCGGTGAAGGAAATCGTTGGAGCATTCGAAGTGCTCGATGCCGCTTTTTCTATCACCGGGCGGATCGTTGTCGAGCGCTGAATTTCGACGATTCGGAAACATTTAATTTAGTCCGCCGCGCACTCCGCCAGCCGCTGCCGGTAAGTCACGCGCGCGTGCTCGTAGGCGGCCTCGGCATCGGCCATTTCGTCCTGCCGAATGAAGCGCTTTTTCTGAGACCAGCACTGGTCGACGCCTTTCAGGCACCACTCGAGACTGCGCCGCGAAGCCCGGATCGGCTTGCCATCCACGAGCACGAAAATGGGGTTCGTGTGCGACGACGGCAGAATCCGCAACGCGACCCAACTGCTCTGCTTGATCGGCACTTCGAACGAGACGTCTTCGGTCCGCCCATCGGCCTGGATGGTTTTCGTCGCCACCGGGTAGCCGTTCACCAAAACTTCCAGCGGCACCGTGCGCGTGCCGGGCACGCGGGCGCGCTCGACATCCCAGTACGGCTTCTCCGACGGCTTGCGGCGCTTAATTTCGGGGCGCTCCTGCTCGTCCAGCCGCGCGGCCACGCGCGCCGTCAGGCGGACGGTCCCCGGGGCGCTCAGCTTTAATTCGCTTTCCTTTTCGCCCATTCGAACATCGTTGGCGGCGAATTCCAGAATGTGGCTCTTGCCGTCGCTGACGTAATTGCGGCCCTGCCGGAGTCCCTCGCACCATTGATCGTACTCGAGCTTGCCATCGAGCTTCACATAGGAGCGGCCAAGCCCCACCTTATCCCCGTAAATGCAGGGGAAATCGGTTTCGCCGCTGATGCGGGTGCGGAAGCCGGCGTTCAGGGTGTGATACCAAATGTTCAGCTCCCAGGGGTAAGGCGTATCCACCGTGGAAATGAAATCGACGGCCCGCACCAGCTTCCCGTCCGGCCCCGGGACATCATGCGTCACGTCGACGATGAATTCGTTGGCCCCGATCCCGCTGAACGGCGGCACGGTATAGTTCGGCAGATCGCTCGATTCGGCTTCAAGCCCCCAGCCGGAGTGCGCCGGGCCGGTGACCGCCCCTTGCTTCTTGGCCCAACGCAGGGTGTTTAACCCCAGCTTCGGCCAATGGTGCTTCGACTCACCGCCCGGATACATCTGATCCTTCAACCGCAACAAGCACAAATGCCCGGACTCGTGCGAGCCGAAGCCGGAGACTTCGATGTCGTACCGCAGCAGATAGGGATACTGGGAGACCGCGTCGACTTTTCCGGTAAAAAACTGCTTCTGGTAATCGAAGCACGGGCCCCAGGTCAGGTTCGCGCCGATCTTCAGATCTTCGCCCAGGCAATGGCGCATCATGTCCGGCGCATGCACGCCTTCTGTCGGCGAGGTGTAATGGGCGCAACCGGCGGCATGGATATGATGATCGCCCGACCACCAACCCGTCAGGGAAGGATCGATCCAGCGCTTCACCTGGAAGGAAAGTTCCCGCGCGTTGGCATTGATCTCGACGGTTCGCTTCTCGGTGAGGGATTCCGGGCCGCGGGAGAACTCGATCTCGTAAGTGCCCGGCGGCAACTTGATCGATTCCCCATCCGCGCGATAAACCTGCGGATGAAAGCCGAAGTCCGGCGCGAGACGCTTGGCTTGCGACGGATAAATATGGCCCCGCCGGTCCTTGATCAGAAACATGCCGGTCGCGGGCTGGCCGTTCTCATCCCGCACTCGCAGCACGACTTCCTTGCTGGCCAGCGCGGTGAAGAGGATATCCGTTTCATTGCGAAAGCCGAGGTCTTGAGTCCCCTGCCCGACGTTAAACATGAATTTCGCTTCCCGCGGCCCGGCATCGCGGCTGTAGAGTTGGATCAGCCGATACTCGACCGGCAGCCCGCTCAGATTTTTGTTCAGGGGCTGGGAGTTGAACATTTGCAGGTCCAGCCAGCGATCCAACCCCGGCAGCGACGCCTCTTTCTTCTGGCGAAATTCGCGGTCGGAGGGATTGCTGAACGCGCCGCCGGAGAATTCGGATTGGCCGTTGGGGCTGAAGGCGCGGAGTTCGGCCGTCACCCCGGCTTCGTTATGCACCTTCAGCAGAAAGGTCTTCCAGCCGGCTTGCATGAGTTCCTTGCGCGCAGGACCGGCGGCCACCTTCACGCGCGACTCCGGGTTGATATTGACCGCGAAGAGGCAATGGGCATCGAGAATCTTCTGCGCTTTCTCGGAGGCTTCTTCCGGAGCGCGGCCCAGCGCGGCGAGTTCCTTCTCCTCCTCGGCGCTGAGCGGAGCGCCCTGATATTTGAGGGCCTCGACAATCCGCGCGATCTGCGCACCGAGCGGCTGCCAATCCACGTCGTCCACGATCTCGATCGATGCAGCCCGCGCTCCGCCAAGCAACCCGGCCAGACAGCCAGTCAATAAAAGACGTGCGATCATAAAATAATCCTAGTGTGGTCGAGTGGAGTGTTACCACTGTTGCGCCGGACTTGGCGAGCAACATTTGAGATTCGGACACGCCCGGCGCTTTCCGCTGGGGGCGGCCGCCGGGTGTGTTACAGTCTCGCCATGCCATTACCGGTGGTATCGGTCGCGCAAATGCGGGAATGGGAGAAGGCTTCGTGGGCGGCCGGCCGGTCGCAAACGGAAGTCATCGGCCGGGCCGGCCAGGCCGTGGCCGCCCGGGCGCTGCGGCTCACCTTTCCGGAAGAGCGCATCCTGATCCTCGCCGGCCAGGGCCATAACGGAGACGACGCCCGGTGCGCTCAACCGCACCTGGTCGACCGCAAGGTCCGAATGCTCAGCATTTCAGACCCGGCCGCGGCGCTGCCCGAGGTGCGGAGTTTGCTCGCGAAACGCCCGGCGCTCGTCATCGATGGCCTGTTCGGCATCGGACTGAACCGCCCGCTGAGCCCGGCGTGGTGCGAACTGATCCGCGAAATCAACGCGGCCAATTTGCCCGTGCTGGCGGTGGATGTTCCTTCCGGCCTCAAAGCCGAAACCGGCGAGACGGCCGACGAAGCCATCCGGGCGCGAGTGACGCTAACGCTCGGCACCCCTAAGAGCGGTCTGCTGGCTCCGGCTGCTTCGGCCTTTGTCGGCCGACTCGAGGTGGCCCCGGAAATCGGCCTGATTCCCTGCCCGATCAATGGCGAAGTCCAGTGGACCTTGCCCTCGGATTTTGCCGGCTGGCCACCGCCCCGGCCCGCCGACGGCCACAAAGGGACGTTCGGGCATGCCGGAATCGTCGCCGGAAGCCTCGGGTATCATGGCGCGGCCGTGCTGGCAGCGCGCGGGGCCTTGCGAGCCCGGCCCGGCCTGGTCTCGGTCGCGTGCGCCGAGCCCGTTTACCTTCCGGTCGCCGCCCAACTCCAGGCCGCGATGGTACATCCCATCGGCCAATCTGTTCCTCCGGCCGATCTGGCCAGCGCGTGGCTGATCGGCCCCGGACTGGCGGCCTCCGATCTCGCTCCGACGCTCCGCGCCTTCGCGGTCAATCTCTGGCAGCAATGCCCGCAGCCCGTCGTAGCCGATGCCTCGGCGCTCGATTGGCTGCCAGAGAGTCCCACGCCCCCGCCCGCGCTCCGGGTCATGACGCCGCACCCGGGCGAAGCCGCCCGCTTGCTGCGCATAACCAACTCTGCCGTTCAGGCCGATCGCGTGCGGGCAGTGCGCCAGCTTTCGGAGCGGTACGGCCGCGCCTGGGTTGTCTTGAAAGGCCACCAAACGCTGGTCGGCCGGGCCGAGGGCCCGGTTTTCGTGAATTGTTCCGGCAACCCCGGCCTCGCGCAGGGAGGAAGCGGCGACATCCTGGCCGGTTACCTGACCGGCCTGCTCGCTCAACCCGCCCTCCTGTGCGACCCTTCCATGGCTCTGCGCTTTGCCGTCTGGCAACATGGCGCCGCAGCCGATGACCTGACCGGACGCACCCCCGCCTGGATCATTGAAGAACTCTTCCAAGACCTTGGCTCCGTTCCCGCGACGTGACTCATGGCGCGCGCTTGGAAAAGACTCGCGCGTTCGGGCGGTGCGGTTCAGACTGAGTCCATCATGAAAACCAATTCTTTCTTCGCGGCATTTTCTCGAACGGCCCTCCTTATCGCGGCAAGTTTGAGCATTCTTTCCCCGGCCTGTTCGCATGCCGAGATCGGGGTTGGAGCCAAGCCTTCAGCGGGCGCGGAGATGTTGATCGATGGCTCGCGCCAGATGTTGGACGAGAAATGGACCTACTGGCAGGGGCCGCGGTTCAGCTCTTCCCTGCAGATCAAATGGAAAATCGTCGACGATCCGGTGGATCGGGGGACAGTGGTCATGACCGACGACCCAGCCGCGGCAGGCGGAAAGTATGGGACGGCCGACATCGTCACGAAGAAGGAATACCGCGACTTCCGGCTGCACATCGAATTCCTCATCATGAAGCCGGGAGGGAATAGCGGCGTTTACCTGCAGAATCGGTACGAAATCCAGGTGCTCGACGGAGACAAGACGAAGCATGGCATGGGGGCGGTCATCAACGAAACTGAGTCGCCATACCATCTCTACAACGGCGTGGGCAAATGGAACTCCTACGACATTGTTTTCCGCGCGGCGCGCTTCAAGGATGGGAAGAAAGTGGAACCCGCCCAGGTGACGATGTATTTCAACGGCAAGAAGGCGCACACCAACCAATCCATCCAGCAAGTTTGGGGTGGAGCAAATTCGGGCATCGACGGCGGGAACGACGGCGGCAAAGGGATCACCGACCGGCCGGGCGGCCTAAAGCTGCAATGCGAAGGGCACGATGTGCGCTACCGCAACACCTGGATCAAGGAATTGAATCTCGAGAAGCCCGAGACGGACTTTACGGAGTAGCCGGTTCGTCGAGCAGAAACTCCTTCAAGAAACGGATCGTGGCGAGAAACTGGAAGTCCTGATTCGGCTTCTTGGCGAAGCCGTGGCCTTCGTCCTTGGCGAGCAGGTACCACACCTTGCCGCCGTTCTGCCGCACCGCTTTTACCATCTGCTCGGACTCGCTGGCCGGCACGCGCGGATCGTTGAGACCCTGGATCACGAAGAGTGGATCGACGATGCGCTGCGCCTGATTCGCGGGAGAAATGCGGCCCAGGAATTCGCGCATCGCCTCGTCCCGTTCGTCGCCATATTCGACACGGCGCAAGTCGCGGCGGTACTCCTGCGTGTTTTTGAGGAACGTGAGGAAGTTGGAGATGCCGACGATATCGATGCCGGTCTTCAGGCGGGCCGCGTGGTGAATCATGCTCGCCAGCACCATGTAGCCGCCGTAGCTCCCGCCGATGACCGCCACCCGCTCCTTGTCGAGCCCCGGCTGCGTGGCGATCCAATCGAGCACCGCGCCGATATCGCGCACGGAATCCTCCCGTTTGAACCCGTTATCGAGGGTGAGGAAGGTCTTGCCGGAACCGCTGGAACCGCGGACGTTCGGCACGACCAGGGCAAGGCCCATTTCCTCGATGAAGTAATTCAGCCGGGCCTGGAAGATGGGGCGCGACTGGCTCTCGGGGCCGCCGTGAATCGACATCAGAACCGGCCGGGGGCCCGGATACCGCGCCGGATCGGGCCGGTAGACGAAAGACGAAATCTCCAGACCGTCGAAGCTCTTCATCCGAGCCAGTTCCGGTTCCGCGAATCGTTCGGGGTTCAGGCCACCAGCTTCGCTGTGCGTCCAACGCTCCAGCTTCGAGCGCTTGACGTCGTAGGAGTAGGCATCTCCCACCGAACGCGCCGCGGAAAGCGTAAAGCCGAGGTCGCGTCCGTTGCTGTGCCAGGTGAGGCCGCCGATCACCCCGCGGGGCAACTCCGGGCGAATGGTGCGCCGCCGGCCCAGCCCGTCGGCGATGCGCAAGACGCTCACGCCGGACTCGTTGGCCACGAACGCGATCGTCCGCCCATTAGGAGCCACGTCGAGGCTTTCCACATCCGCCGCCAGCTCGCTGCTCAGGGGTGTCCATCGATACGGGCTGGCCGAGTCCGCCGCCGCGATGACCTCGAGCCGGCCCAGCCGGAGGAAGTCGCTGTCCAAGTCGCTCGCCACATAGATTACATCCTTGCTGGAGCCGAACTGCGCGCCTTGAAACGACACCTTCGCGCCGCCTTTCGGAGTGATCAGCGTGGCACGCCCATCGCCCAGGTCGAGCCGCCACAGGTAGCTTTCGTTGATGGAGATCCGTTCCGTGAGCAGCAGGGTCTGATCGTCTTCCGACCAGTCGCTGACGCTCATCCCGCCCCCGGAGACCTCGAGCACCAGACGCGCGCTCGCCGGATTCAGCGGATCCATCACATAGATATCCGTGTCTCGCCCGTTCCGCCGCGTGGAACTATAGGCGATCTGCTTTCCTGAATTCGCCCAGTTCAGGCCAGTATTGCGCGACTTGCCGTCGGTCAGCAGCACGATCTCCCCGCTCTCGAGATCGAGCCGATAAAACTGGAAGAACTCGCCGCCTCCCATGTCCTGCACGAACACAATGGAATTACCAAGGCGGGGCTGGAACTGGCCGCCGCTCACCGGCTCGCGCAGGAAGGTCAATTGTTGCCGCGCCCCGCCCGGACGGGCCACCCGGTGAAGCTGCGCCGCGTCGCCGAAACGAGTTGTGATCAACATCTCCCGGCGCATGGGATGCCAGCTTTGGAGAGCCGCCATGCGAAAATCGAGATACCGGCTGGCGCTCTTCCGGATGCTTTCCGGAATGGGCGGAAGACCATCCACCACGAGGTTCTCGGGAACCTGGGCGCGGGACGAGAGGAGGCTGAGCAGCACGAGCGCCGCCACGCGTGCGCGGGCCAATTGAGCGAGTATTTTCATGCGAGAATTCCTTGGACGACCTGGCCGTGGACATCCGTGAGCCGGAAATCGCGGCCTTGAAAGCGGTAGGTCAGTTTTTCGTGGTCGAAGCCGAGCAGGTGCAAAATCGTGGCATTGAGGTC